>DAISWV010000197.1:0-3335 GCA_036826195.1 Peptococcaceae bacterium
ATCACCCAGCTCACGAGCATCGATGATGATATGGTAGCCGACCAGCCCCACTGGGACGATATCGAACAGGCAGTGCTGGATTTTATCGGAGATTACACTCTGGCAGCACATAATGTAAGCTTCGATAAAGGCATGCTGGAAAACCATCTGGGCCGTGTGCTGCCCAATCAGTGGGTGGATACCCACGATATGGCTAAAATTTTTCTGCCGACTTTAACCAGCTATAAATTAATCAGCATTGCCGGCGCACTTGGCATTAACGGTGACGGTTTTCACCGGGCGCTGCAGGATGCCGATATCACCGCACAGGTGCTTTTAAAACTGTCCGAACAGGCCTCTGGCATGGATCCATTCATGCTGCAGAAAATTCTGCAGGTATTTGAAGGTGAGGAAAGCGGCCTGACCGCACTCTTGCGCGCCATTTTAAGCGAAGCGGTTGCACACGCGGAAATCGGCAAATGCTATACACAGGAAACCGAACCTTACATTTACGGCAAACGGCCTCTGCTATCTTTTGATGCAATGGATTCCTTTTTTAAACCGGAGGGCCTTATGGCAAACGCTTCCGAGTCCTACCAGCATCGGCCGCAGCAGCTGAAAATGGAACAGACCATCGCCGAAGCCTTTGCTTCGCAGATGCACGGCATTATCGAGGCAGGCACCGGTACCGGCAAGTCTTTTGCCTACCTGCTTCCTGCACTGTTATGGGCTTACGAAAACCAGTGCCGTGTGCTGGTAAGCACCAACACCATCGCTCTGCAGGAGCAGCTGTTTTCAAAAGATATTCCGTTTCTGAAACAGTGCCTTGATTATGATTTTCCGGTAGCACTGAGTAAGGGCCGGAGCAATTATATCTGTATGCGCCGTTTTGACCAGTATATAAAACAGGCCAATACTGTCAGCTGGACAGAAAAACTGTTTATGGCACAGCTGATTCACTGGCTCACATTCACCGAACATGGCGATAAAGAAACACTGAACTTCAACAAACTTGAGCACCAGTACTGGGCAGCCATTGCCAGCCAGACGGAAACCTGTCTGGGCGGCCAGTGCAGCCGGTTTCGCGACTGCTACTATATGAAAAACCGGAAGCAGTGTGAAAACAGCATGCTGATTGTCACCAATCACGCACTGCTTTTACAGGATATCAAACTTGAAAATCAGATTCTTCCTGCATATGAGCACGTTATCATCGATGAGGCGCATAATCTGGAAGATGAAGCCACTCGCCAGTTTACCGATACAGTAGATCTGGAGTTTTTACGCAAAAACAGCCAGCATCTTTTACGAAACACCAGCGTTGTGAGCCGTATCATCAATAAGGTAAAAGATTTACACGAAAACACCGATGCCTACGGCGAACTGCTCCTTGCACAGCGTCAGCTGAAAGAGGATGTTACCATGCTGGAAGGACAGATTAAAAACGCGATTGACTTTGTATTCACCATCGGCCAGCTGTCCCACAGCAACGAATGCCGCATCACAGCCAAAGAACGCAAAACCGACTGGTGGCAGCAGCTTGCAAGCCAGCTGGAGCGTATTCAGGGCATGATGATGACCGTTCATAACCGGTTATCCCATATACGAAACCGCATCGATATGTTTGAGGATTTAGACCTGCTGGCAAAAGAACTGGTATTTAATCAGAACTGGTATGCCGAACAGCATAAATTTATGGAAACATTTCTGGCCGAAAAACGAAAACACGATATCTACTGGCTCGAATACAGCCGCAGCACATGGGGCAGCAACCTGTGCCTCTCGGTAGCTCCGATTGACGTTATGCCGCTGTTAAAAGAGCGGCTGTTTACGGCCAAACAGAGTGTCATTCTCACATCGGCCACACTGGCTGTTTCCAATCAGCTTAAATATACCGCCCAGCTTTATCTGCTGGAAGATGACGAATATTTATCCTACATTACACCATCGCCCTTTGATTATCAGAAACAGTCGTGCATTGCCATTCCAACGGATATTGCCGACTACTCTCAGGTCAGCGAGGAAACCTATTCGGCTATGCTGATTCAGAGTCTCGAAAAACTGATTCAGTCGGTAACCGGCGGCGTGCTGATTCTGTTCACATCCTACGCTATGCTGAACAAAACCTATTTTGCACTGAAGCGAAACCCGAATCTGAAAGGATACAACATTCTGGCCCACGGTCAGGACGGCAACCGCACCAGTATTCTGCAAAGCCTTAATAAGAGCGACAACACCGTTGTACTGGGAGCCAGCAGCTTCTGGGAAGGTGTGGATGTAAAAGGCACCGGCCTCACCACACTGGTGATTACCAAGCTGCCGTTCCAGCCGCCAACCAAACCGATTACCAGTGCCAAAATGGAGTATATCCAGGCACAGGGAAAAAACGGCTTTGCAGCCTACAGCCTGCCGCAGGCCGTACTCAAATTCCGCCAGGGTTGCGGACGGCTCATTCGCTCCGTCGATGACTGGGGCGCTATCGTCATTTTAGATAAGCGCGTACTGAGCAAAGGCTACGGCAAAGATTTTATCAACTCGCTGCCAAAACAGCCAATCGTGCGCAAACCACTGGATGAAATGTGCCAGACCCTCCATTCCTGGATGGACAAAAAAGCAAAACAGAAATAACCTATAAAACAGCCTCAATGCGATATGCGCCTGCAAAGCCAGGCATATCCCATACACTGCACATACATGGATGCTATCTTACAGCAAAGATAGCATCCATTTCATTTTGCCTGCAGTTTTGATCGTTTTTCCGGCATTATAATACACCGCATCTTTTCCGCTTTTTACAGCCCTTCCGCCTTGTCTGTATTTTAGAATCTCTCTCACGCACGCAAACAAAAAACTCAGGATAAAACATTACGTTCTATCCTGAGTCTAAATTCCGCTATTTGAGGTTGCTTCGTATTGTCATTTCATCATGACTCAAGCATTGTCATTTCGAGCACCCGACCAGAAGGCAACACCTTGTCATTTCGAGCGAAGGTGCATAGCACCGAAGTCGAGAAATCTTTTGGTGCTGCATAGATCTCTCCACTGCGGCTCTGACGAGCCTCCGGTCGAGATGACACAATATGTGCATCCGGTATAATCACGCTATGGGTATCCGGCGCCCCTACAACTTTTCCGTTCAGCATCAGCGTATAGAATGTCTGCTGGTGTTCGTCTACACGTACGGCTAACAGGCCGTTATCGGCTAAGGCCTGGCGCATCAGGGCAAGGCCCTGGCGGCTTACTTTGAGCTGGGCGGTTAATACGGCGGTGTTTAATGGCAGGTCGGCAAACTGATTTTTGCGCTCCATGGTAAAATACAGCTGCTGCCACAATAAAATGGCGCCTGCGGATAAATT
>DAISWV010000198.1:0-3054 GCA_036826195.1 Peptococcaceae bacterium
CGATACCCACATAAAGCTGTCTGGAATACTCTGCAGCAAATCAAACTGACTGCCACGCTCATACACATACACTTTTTTCTTCTGGTTTGGAACGGACAATATCTGTTCCTGTTCATCGGATGGAATAAACGGCACATCCCAGTCACCATGAATAATTTCGGTAAGCGGCACCAGATCATCCAGACTGATTTTACCTTTCCCGGCCAGAGGATTGCGCATCGGCATCAGTGCCTGATATTCAAACTCCCACAACAGTTCTGACTGAATGCGCTTTTCCTGCAGCATCTTTTGAAAATAGGCGTCATATTCAGACTGGTAGCGGATAATCCCCATGGTGTATCCCTTTTTACTGATATTCTGAATTGCCTCCATAGAGTTGGTTTCCATGAAGTTCAGTTCAAATTCGCCGATGCTGTTCAGGCTGTTGGCAAAATCCGCAAAGGCATAGGTAATATAGCTGGCACGCGGCACCGAAACGGAAAACGCGACTTTGCGATTTTCCTCCGATTTATAGCGATTCTCCAGCTCTTCAATCTGCTGCAGAATATGACGAGCCGAATCCAGAAATTCCAGCCCCTGTGCTGTAGGGATTACCCCTGTTGATGTTCTCTGAAAAATCGTCATATTCAGCGAGCTTTCCAGCTCTTTAATCGCTTTACTAAGATTTGGCTGGTTCATCGCAAGCTGTTCTGCAGCAGCGCTGATAGAACCGCAGCGGGCAACTGTTACAGCATATTTCAAGGATAAGATATTCACTGCTTCCCACCTCATTTTGTTTTCACATTCATTTCTAACTACAAAGCAGCAGGCTGCTGTTATTCATTCATTTATACTCTAACTATAAATTATACCATAAAACAAGATGTACTGACATGTAAATTTTCCATACTGTACAGATTACAGATTCCCTGTTAATACAAAAAAGTTTACAGCTGCACTTTACATCTATCTTGTCATCATTAAATATAAGTGTTATACTGGGAAAGGCTCCAGCGAAATCAATAAACCAGCTGGAAATAACAACTGTTATTAAATCATTGTAAAGAGGGATTATCGATGAACAAACATGAGTTAATCGCTGAAATTCAGAAACTGAAACAGGAGAAAGATGCCGTGATTCTGGCGCATTATTATCTGGAAGATGATGTGCAGGCACTGGCTGATTATATCGGTGACTCGTATTACCTGAGCGAGGTTGCCACAAAAATTCCGCAGAAGGTCATTGTATTCTGCGGCGTAAGCTTTATGGGAGAAAGTGCAAAGATTCTGAATCCGGAAAAAACCGTACTGCTGCCGGACCCTACATCTGACTGCCCGATGGCGCACATGGCATCAAAAGAAAATATTCAGAAGGTTCGGGAACAGTATGACGATGTGGCTGTGGTATGCTACATTAACTCCACAGCCGATATCAAACAGTATGCTGATGTCTGCGTAACCTCGGCTAATGCTATGCGTATTGTACGTAACCTGCCGCAGAAAAACATCTACTTCATTCCGGACCAGAACCTGGGGCGCTTTGTTGCAAAACAGGTGCCGGAGAAGAATTTCATTTTCAACGACGGCTACTGCCCGGTACATGTACAGATGACCGGTGCGCTTGTAGAAAAAGCAAAAAGCGAACATCCAGAGGCTCTTGTGCTGGCTCATCCGGAATGTACACCAGATGTTCTGGAACAGGCCGATTATATTGGAAGCACATCCGGTATTATCAAATATGTGACAGAGAGCGAACACACACAGTTCATTATTGCCACCGAGCTTGGCGTTTTATATCAGATTCGTCAGAACTGTCCGGACAAGCAGTGTTTTGCTGTTATCCCGGAACAGATCTGTCCGGATATGCGTAAAATCACGCTGGAAAAGGTTGCTTCGGTACTCCGCAATTTTGATCATACTGTGGAAATGGATTCCGAATTATCGCAGAAAGCTCACGCTCCGTTAATCAAAATGCTGGAACTGGCCAGAAAGGACTGAGTCTCATGCAGAACCAATCATTCGATACCGATGTACTGATTGTCGGCTGCGGTGTGGCAGGGCTTTTTGCAGCACTGAACCTGCCGGAGGATAAACGCGTCCTTATTATCACAAAAGAAGCCGCGGAAGAGAGCGACTCCTTTTTAGCACAGGGCGGTATCTGTGTACTGCGTGATGCCGATGATTATGAGAGCTATTACAACGATACATTAAAAGCCGGTCATTTTGAAAACAGCCCGGCTGCTGTACACACGATGATATCCTCTTCCCGTACTGTTATTAATAAGCTGCTGAAATACGGTGTTCCCTTTGAACAGGAAAACGGTGAGCTGCTTTACACACGGGAAGGCGCACATTCGGTACCGCGCATTTTGTATCACAAAGACCAGACCGGCAAAGCTATAACCAGCTGTCTTTTAGAAGCTGTGCGTTCGAAAAAAAATATCACGCTTTTAGAATATACCGAGATGCTGGATATTCTAACCGATGAATCTATCTGTTACGGCGCTGTGGTAAAAAATCGCGAAGACGAGATTTCTATTATCACTGCCGATTTTGTACTGTTAGCTACTGGCGGCGTAGGCGGCCTTTATACCCACTCCACCAATTTTGGCCACTTAACCGGCGATGGCGTGGCTATGGCTCTTCGGCACCATATTGCGGTTCAGGACTTAGACTACGTACAGATTCATCCTACCTCCCTTTATTCCGAGCATCCTGGCCGAAGCTTTCTGATTTCGGAGTCTCTGCGCGGTGAAGGTGCAGTCCTCATCAACAAAGCCGGTGAGCGCTTTACCGATGAACTGCAGCCGCGAGATGTGGTAGCAAATGCTATTTTAAAGCAGATGCAGAAAGACGGCACCGATTATGTACGGCTTTCTCTGGAACACATTGATCGGGATATGATTCTGCACCACTTCCCTACTATTTATCAGCACTGTCTAGATGAAGGATATGATATCACAAAAGAACCTATTCCTGTTGTTCCGGCACAGCATTATTTTATGGGCGGTGTGAAAATCGATTTAGAGGGCCGCACTTCTATGCAGCGCTTATATGCAGCAGGAGAAACTGCAT
>DAISWV010000198.1:3064-3332 GCA_036826195.1 Peptococcaceae bacterium
TGCCAGCAATTCTCTTCTGGAGAGCCTGATTTTTGCAGAGCGTGCAGCCATTTCTATGATGGCAGAGCCCTATGATGCTGACCGTGCAGGCAAAGCAAACGAACTGGCAGAACAATGGAATCTGAATCAGTACCAGAATATAAACAATTACCGGCAGCAGAATCAGGACCTGGTTCGCGCTGCTATTCAGAAATAGATTCATGAAAGGAAGAATATTTTATGAACGATAGAATTACTCAGATGCTCAATCAGGACCCACTGATTTTAC
>DAISWV010000199.1:0-3318 GCA_036826195.1 Peptococcaceae bacterium
GATGTGCTGGCGCAGGGGGCCGGTGTGCTTATGGGCCTTATGAAGCCTTTTTTTATCGGGCTTGCCATTGCGTTTGTTCTGAATATCCCCTATATGGCAATCTGGAACAGTCTGGAACGTTACAACAAAAAGTTTCCGAAACTGAACCGGCTGTTTGCCATTGCCGGGGCGTATCTGCTCTGCTTTGGCATTATCGGCGGTGTGATTGCCATTGTAATTCCGGAGCTGGGGCGCAGTATCAATCTGTTAATCAGCAATAGTGATACGTACAGGCAGAACTTCCAGAATGTGCTTTTGTGGCTTTCCAGTTTTGATTTGTCGCCGCTGGCAGGGATTGACTGGAGCCAGCTGTTTGCCTCGCTGGAGCAGGAACTGAAAATGTTTCTGGAGCAGGCTATGGATTTGCTGCGTGTGCTGTTTCCACAGATTTACGATAAGGCGAGCGGGCTGATTCACGGCATTATCAATGTGTTTATCGGGCTTGTGGTGTCGGTGTATCTGTTAAACAGCAAGGATATTCTGTGCCGTCAGGCAAAGCGAATGACCTATGCGTTTTTACCGGAACGAATCGCCGACGAATGTGTGGATGTGTGCCGGTTAATCAGTCAGTGCTTCAGCAATTTTATCAGCGGTCAGCTGATGGAGGCCTGCGTGTTAGGGCTCTTATGTTTTATCGGTATGAATATTTTTGGCTTTGAATACGCTTTTTTAATTAGTCTGATGATTGGCGTTACGGCCATTGTTCCCATTGTGGGGGCATTTATTGGTACGGTTCCGGCTGTGGTGCTGCTGTTTCTGGTAGAGCCGATGCAGGCCTTATGGTTTCTGGTGTTTATTTTGATTCTGCAGCAGATTGAAGGCCATGTTATTTATCCAAAAGTGGTGGGTGAATCGGTAGGGCTGCCTGCGCTTTGGGTCATGATGGGGATTGTGGTTGGCGGAGGCCTTGGCGGTGTTATGGGGATGCTGCTGGGTGTGCCGCTGTTTACGGTATTGTATAAGCTGCTGAGTCAGTTGGTTCAGAGTCGGCTTGACCGGAAACATCTGACTATTTAACTGCGGAATGTATACACAATAACAGCGTGAATTCCGGTTGACATAAACAATTCTTTTGTCTATAATAATTGTCAAGCTGCATATGGAAAAAACGAGGAACGGGAAGAGTAGTTTGCAGGAAGCGCACAGAGAGCTGCCGGATGGTGCGAGGCAGAGGCGGAAGGTGAATGAACTGGCCCGGGAGTTGTCAGCCTGAAACAATTGCCAGGAATTGCTGTAATGGCGCTGTTAAGTAAGGCTGAACGGTGTCTCGCCGTTAAAGGGAGTAAAGTGGGCAGAGTGCTTTTGCTGCATAGCAGTCACAAAGGCATCTGTCAAAAAGAGTGGTACCGCGGAATATGTCCTTTTTCGTCTCTGGCAACGGAGAGAAGAAGGACTTTTTTAATACGGAAAAATCGTGATTTTTGAAAACGAACAAAACAGGAGGATCAGATTAAGATGGAAGGATATCAGAAATACGAAAGATCTTACTTTATGCCGCCGGAAGCGTGCAATGACTGGGTGAAAAAAGAATACATCGACAAAGCGCCAATCTGGTGCAGTGTGGACCTGCGTGACGGCAATCAGGCGTTAATCGAGCCGATGAGCCTGGAAGAAAAGCTGGAGTTTTTTAAACTGCTGCTGGATGTAGGTTTTAAAGAAATCGAAGTCGGCTTCCCGGCTGCATCAGAAACCGAATATCAGTTTCTGCGTACTTTAATTGATAACAACATGATTCCGGATGATGTTACCATTCAGGTATTAACACAGGCCCGCGAACATATTATCCGCAAAACATTCGAAGCCATTGACGGTGCGCCGCATGCCGTAGTGCATATGTACAACTCGACATCGGTAAATCAGCGTGAACAGGTATTCCGCAAATCCAAAGAAGAAATCAAACAGATTGCCATTAACGGTGCAGCTCTGCTGAACGAGCTGGCGAAAGAGGCAAAAGGCGATATCACATTTGAGTACAGCCCGGAAAGCTTCACCGGCACAGAAGTGGATTATGCACTGGAAGTGTGCAATGCGGTGCTGGATGTATGGCAGCCTCGTCCTGACCGTAAAATTATCATCAACCTGCCGGCTACCATCGAGACTTCGCTGCCTCATGTGTATGCAAGCCAGGTAGAATATATGCATAAAAATCTGAAATATCGTGAAAATGTGATTATTTCTCTGCATCCGCATAACGACCGCGGCTGCGGGGTAGCCGATGCAGAACTGGGCCTGTTAGCCGGTGCCGACCGTATTGAAGGCACACTGTTCGGCAACGGGGAACGTACCGGTAATGTAGACGTTATCACACTGGCAATGAATATGTTTGCCCACGGCGTTGACCCAGAGCTCAACTTCCATGATATGAAACGCATCACCGAAGTATATGAACGGGTAACCCGTATGCAGGTTCATCCGCGCCAGCCATACGGCGGTGCGCTGGTATTCAGTGCCTTCTCCGGTTCTCATCAGGATGCAATCGCAAAAGGTATGGCATACCGCCAGGAAAAACAGCTGGAAACCTGGTCTGTGCCATATCTGCCAATCGATCCGGAAGATGTGGGCCGTACCTACGATTCGGATGTTATCCGTATCAACAGCCAGTCCGGGAAAGGCGGCGTAAGCTATATTCTGAAACAGAGCTTCGGTATTTCTCTGCCGGATATGATGAAAGAGGAATTCGGCTATCTGGTAAAAGACGTATCCGACAAGGAACACAAAGAACTGACACCGGAATGGATTTACTCTATTCTGGAATACAATTACGTGGATGTGCAGGAGCACTTCACTGTGGATGAATTCCACTTTATGCAGAAACATGGCGACGGCGGTATCTTAGGGATTGTAACCATGACCTTCCATGGTCAAACGCAGACCATCACCGCCGAAGGGAACGGTCGTTTAGACGCAGTCAGCAAAGCGCTGAAAAAGGGCTTAGGATTCTCCTATGAACTGACAGACTATAAAGAACACGCACTGTCGAAAGGCTCCTCCTCCAAGGCGATGTCTTACGTGGCAATTACCCACATGGGCAGACTGACCTGGGGTATCGGTATTGACGATGACATTATTGAATCGTCTATCGAGGCGTTGTGCGCGGCGATTAACAGACTCCCTGTCTGGAGCAAATAGAACGGCTTGCTAAATTTCCGCATTACTGCGTTGTTTTTCAATTTGCTTGCTTGCGTACGTTCAGTACGCGGCGCTGCACAAATTGAAAAGCCGCCTTGTACTGCGAAAATTTCCCGAAGCCGTTGATAATTGCGTACATTGTAGGGGCCG
>DAISWV010000200.1:0-3295 GCA_036826195.1 Peptococcaceae bacterium
CCTGTCCGCCGCCCATGCGTTTCACATACAGACCATAATCAGTGGATGCAATAATATCTTCTACTTTATCATTGCCTGGTGCAATATAGGTATTGCTCATACGGGTAACCGGCTTCTCTTTATACGATTCTCTTCTACCATTGCCCGTTAATGCTGCATCACTGCGTTTTGCAGTATGATAATCATTCATATACTGTTTTAACACGCCGTTTTCAATCAGTACTGTTTTCTGTGCAGGGGTTCCTTCATCATCATATCGATAGCTTCCATATTTTCCAGGGATGGTCGCATCGTCTACAACTGTAATTTTTTCTGATGCCACCTGCTGGCCAAGTTTTCCAGCATAAGCGGAAAGCCCCTTCTGCACCAGATCCCCTTCCAGACCATGACCGCACGCTTCATGCACCATGGTTCCGCCAGCTTCGCTGCTCATTACAACAGTCATTCTGCCTGTCGGGCAAGGCTCTGCCGATAATAACGTCACTGCACGCTGCGCCGATTCACGACCCAGCTCCGAAGCACTTTTTTCTTCAAAGAGCTCAAAGCCACAGGTTCCGCCTGCGGATGCAAAGCCAGTCTGAATCTGTCCATCCCGCTGCGCTATACTGTTGCATGCCATACGCAGGCGTACTCTCTCATCTTCCACACAGACACCAAGACTGTTGGCTATGGTTACGTGCTGCACAACATCACTGTATCCAAGCGATACCTGCTGAATGGCCTCATCCAGTTCTCTGGCCTCTCTGTCCGCTACTCGAAGCAGTTCAATTTTTTTATCAAACGCGACTTCCTCCGGCCGCAGTTTCACCTCCAGAGGTGCACATGCGCCCGGCATCTGAAACTCCTGTACAGTCTGGACATGGCGCTGTTCCTTTGCAACCTGCCCGGCCAGAGCAGCCATTTTGATACCGTTTTCCAGAGATACATCATTGCTGTGCACATACGATGTGCTCTCGCCTGCGATAACGCGAATCCCCATTCCCAGATCAATACCGGTATTAATCTTTTCAATTTTGCCATCCTCAAAACTGATGGATGTACTCTCTTTCTGTTCCATAAATATTTCTGCAAAATCCGCACCATGCGCCAGTGCGGCATTTAGAATTTCTTTTAATTCCTGTTTCTGCATGAGGCAGTCCCCCTCTTATACATATATCGCTCCAGCAAGCCGGATAACCTGTTCTGTACAGATTTCCCGACCATTCCACTGACCGGTTATACACAAATATACAGCTTCTACCTCTTCGGGCAGATCTGTATGCTCCCCATACCGGTTCAGATAAGAAAATGTCAGCGTATGAATAAAATTCGCCATAGGCTGACGCGCCTGCTGATTATTTTCGCGACGATACAGAATATTCCCTTCCAGTTCATAAAAATGTTCCTCTGCCTGCTGATCATATCCTAAGGAATACTCCACCACCCGTTTCTGCTGCAGAGAAAGCATGGCAGGGTCGCAATGTAAAACTGCTGTGCTTTTTGCAATATCCTCTGCCAATAGTTCCGATGCCAGCATCAGATTATCCTGCAGTTCCAGCAGGGCAGATCGCTCCCTGTGCTGCGCCGATACTGTAAAAAAACACTGCATAAAAAACGAAAGCAATATTGCAGTCAGACAAAGCGTTACCAATAGCTCCGGTATCGTAAAGCCCTTGTTGTATCTTTTATGATTCCGTTTCTCCTGCATAATAAAACTGCCACTCCTGATTTTCATATCGAATCGTAATCTCCCGTTCCTGCAAAGCATTGCCTAAAAGTTTTTCTCTTACCATCACCTGCCATCCGGCCGGAAGCTCCGGCTGCAGTTCCGCAAATACAGCCTGTGCCAAAAATACCGCCTGCTGATTCTGCTCCATACGCTGCTGACTTTTTACGGTTAACACACCCCACTGGCAGACGATTTGTATCAGAAACATGGAAAGCACTAAACTAAGCAGCACTTCAGGCAGTGTAAACCCGCCGTTACTGCGCTGGCGCTTTTGTGACGCGTGTGCGTCCTGTCTGATAAATATAGACATAGCGTTCATGCCCTCCTTTCGTCAACATAACATGACCATTTCTGTAAATCCGCTTGTCTTTCTCAATAATGATACTGCTTGCTGTCATGGTATCCAGCTTTGTTTTCAGTTCCCGTTTCCGCAAATTTAACGGCTGGCCTGGACGTCGTATTACATATTTCCTATCTGCTGAATAAAAAGTTATCTGCATCCGGCACTGATTTTTTACTGCCTCACGCTGCGCCCATCGAATATCCCGATGTAGCTGCTGAATGGCAAAATCAAGCTGCACCTGATGCCAGCCATCTGTTAAAGAAGGAACCGAGAGGCCAAGAATCGTACTGATCAGCAGCAAAACAACCACCATTTCTATAAGCGTAAACCCTTTTTGTTTCCGCATCCTGCATCACCTCCTGCAAACAGCCTTCTGCTTTTTACTACATCAGAGCAGATACTGATAAGACTGCACTAGCGGAAGAAACAGGCTCCCTGTCATAAAAAGAATCCCCAGGCCCAGAACAATTACAAAGCATGGCTCTAATAATCCTGCCAGCCGATGCAGTTTCTGCTGCAGCTGATGCTGATAGTACAGGCTCAGCTGCAGCAGCGCTTCTGCAAGTGTACCGGACTGCTCGCTAACCATCAGCATCTGCCCTGCCATAGATGGAACAAAACTGCATTCTTTCACAGCTTCACTAAAGGCATAACCCTCCACAAGCCTCTGGCTGAAATACTTCAGTTCCGAGGCAAATAAACTTCGCTGATAAATCTGCTGCAGGGTCTTTGCACATTCCGACAGCAGCATACCGCCAGAAAGCATCAGCCCCATGGCCTGGCTGATCTGTACAAACCAGTACTGCTGATACAGCTTTCCAGCAACAGGGATATGAAGCATTCCACGCGCAATCCGCTTCTGCCACACCTGATTTTTCCGGATGCGTCTCCAGAAAAGGATTGCTGTCAGAACCAGTCCCGTTAAGAGTACAGGAACCATCATCCAGTGTTCCTGCACCCATCCACTGATTTGAAGAATACACTGCGTTGCAGCCGGAAGCGGCGCATCAAAATTATCGTACGTCTGAACTACGGTCGGGACTACAAATAAAAACATGGCAGCCAGTGCACATAGCATCAGAATGCACAGAATCAGCGGATAAAACATGGCGGATGCCAGCATCTGCCTCGTTCGATACTGCTGCGCAAAATACTCCGAAGCCTGCAGCATGGCCTCCTGCATGGAACCATTCGGTATTCTCCAGTGTTTCTGGAATTTATATTATCAGGCGAACAGAATGGTT
>DAISWV010000201.1:0-3292 GCA_036826195.1 Peptococcaceae bacterium
GTCTAAGGGTGCGAAGCATGCCGTTTTACGGCACTTATGCCCTTGACAGTTTGACTCGGTTCTGCTAAAAGAGTCTCCGGCGACGGGGAATTTTATAATCTCCAGAGCTTCGGGGCAGGGGGCGGAGCCCCGTGAAGAATGTTTTGATGTGTAAGAATGTATGAAATGTATATTTCTCTATTATCTTTCTCTATATTTTTATTTTTTCTGGAACAGAGTATAGGTAAAGTATACATCTTTACACAAACCGCATGGTTGACACAAAAAGCTTACATCAAAGTTTACATGCTCTGTTCAGGAGTTTACATACATTGATGACGAAATGACAGGATGACGAGATTATTTATATCTTCTTCTTTTTTAAAAATTTTTTAGAAAGATATAGGAGATAAGTTATCATCTCGTCATTTTTCCCATGGTTGAGCGAAATTTTCGTCATCAGGTCGTCATATTTTCATCATCAGAGCAGAAAAAAGGTCATTTTATTTATTCTGCTTTATGTACAACATAGAAAATCGCTGTGTTTTCTATGCGGTTATGATATAATTTCCGTAGTGAAAATACCGATAGGCGGTGAATCTGATGAAGTGTAAACAGAAGTTCCTGGCGGCAATGGCTGTGCTAGTGCTGCTCGTTAGCTGGATTATCTGGGGCAATAGAACTGTTGAGGTAACAGAATATACAATTTCCAGCGCGGAAGTGCCAACGGTATTTCATGGGTATCGCATTGTACAGGTATCGGATTTGCACAACGCGGAGTTTGGGGAGAATAACGGTGAGCTGCTGCATATTATCAAAAGCAGTGAACCGGATATGATTGTGCTTACGGGAGATTTTGTTGATTCCCGGCATACGGATATAGACATAGCGCTAAGGTTTGCAGAAAAAGCGGTACATATCGCTCCGGTTTATTATGTGACAGGAAACCATGAAGCACGAATCCAGAAATCCGGGCAGTATGCCAAATTAAAAGATGGCTTGCTGGGCTGCGGAGTAGTGGTATTAGAAAATGAATGTGTAACACTGACGAAGCAGGATGCACAGATTCATTTGCTTGGTCTGCAGGATCCGGCTTTTGGCGGTTCTGTCAGTTCCATTTATACGGATGGCAGTTCTTTGAAGCAGCAGCTGGAGACTTTATGCAGCGAATCTGCGGGCTATACAATACTGCTTTCGCATCGTCCAGAGCTGTTTGATATCTATACAGATTGTAATGTGAATCTGGTATTCAGCGGTCATGCACATGGCGGACAGTTTCGTCTGCCGTTTATCGGCGGCCTGATTGCACCGGGGCAGGGATTGTTTCCGCAATATGATGCCGGGCTTTATAATGAGAGAGATACCGACATGATTGTAAGCCGAGGGCTGGGGAACAGCCTGTTTCCATTTCGGGTGAACAACCGCCCGGAACTGGCTGTAGTGGAACTGCAGAGTAAATAAACAAATAACAGCGTAACCTGTTTGTTCAGGTTACGCTGTTCTGCTTTTCGGAATTATTTCTTTTTACTGCTTTTTTTACCGCTGCCTTTTTTCTGTTTGTTATTTGCGGCTTCTTCTTTTTTGCGGGATTTGATGAAGGTCATCATTAAAAAATAGGTGCCAATGCCGGCGCAGATGGAAAAGCCCACTACGGGAATGTAATTCTGCCATACGATAGTGGAGCTGAAGCCGCCGGTGGTAAGCATCAGTACATCGTAATAGATAATACCAAGCACTGCCCAGACGATTAAAATAACACTGAATAACCGCTGCTGGTTAGTGTTTCCTTCGCGGCGGAATTTATAAGTGATGAAAATCAGAGCCAGAAGCCAGATAGCAAGAAGAATCAGAATTGCCATGTATGTAATATCCTCCTGTAATTAAAAATAAGCGATGTTATCAGTGTATCATATTTTGCGGATGCTGAAAACGAAATTCTGCATTTTTGTTGGGCGTTTGCCTGTTCCTGTTGTATAATAATGAGGAAGACTTGTGCAAAGGGTGAATATCTATGAACCATAAAGATGAACTGATTCGGATGCAGAATGAGCTGATTCGCACCATGACAGAAAATAATCTGAAACGCATGACTGATGATTTCTGGGGCAGTACGGCGTCTAATCTGGATGATTTACAGAAAGAACTGGAGGCCCGTACGGCTGAAATTGGAAAAGAAGTGAGACCGGATTTTAGCAAACTGGTGAACGCAGAAAATAAAATAGAAGAGGCTGCTGCGGAATCAAAAAGCGCAGAGCAGAACAAAGAACTGTCAGAAGAGCAGGAGCCGCCGGAAACCATTGAGGACTTAAAAGCGGAGCTTGCGGGTTATGTAGGGCTTACTCATATTAAAGAGGAAGTGCAGGATTTAATCAATCTGGTAACCGTTTATCAGATGCGCCGGGAGCATGATTTGCCGGTGAGCGATTTGTCGCTGCATATGGTATTTTCCGGCAATCCGGGGACGGGCAAAACCATGATTGCACGGCTGATGGCACGCATATATAAAACGCTGGGCATTTTAGAGAAGGGGCATCTGGTAGAAGTAGACCGAAGTGCGCTGGTAGCAGGTTACGTAGGGCAGACTGCTGTTAAAACTATGGAAGTGCTGGAAAAGGCCAGAGGCGGCGTTTTGTTTATCGATGAAGCGTATACGTTATCCCGCGGTGCGGAAAATGATTTCGGCCAGGAAGCTATTGATACCATGCTCAAATATATGGAAGACCACCGCGATGAAATTGTGGTGATTGTGGCAGGGTATGTAGAGCTGATGGAGGAATTTGTACACAGCAATCCAGGGCTGGAATCCCGTTTTAATCGGTTTATGCACTTCCCGGATTATACCGGTGCGGAACTGATGGAGATTTTTCAGATGCGCTGTGAAAAAAACTGTTATGTGCTGTGTGATGAGGCAAAGGCAGAAGTCGAGAATTATCTGAGCCATGTGTCCGAAACACACAACACTTTTGGAAATGGCCGAGGTGTACGGAATCTGTTTGAAAAAATTCTGGTGGAACAGGCAAACCGTCTGGCAGTGATGGAGCATATTACACGCGAAAGCTTAATGGAAGTCACATTAGAAGATGTACAGAAGGTGCTGAAGTCGGAGGAGAAAACCGAATAACATAACCGAAGAGCATAATAAAAGACAGGTTATCCATAATAGGATATGGAGCCTGTCTTTTTTTGCATAGTGTGGATTAGTCTGTCTGATGTTTTTCGTAATCGGCGCGCAGCTGACCGCAGGCAGCTTTTACCGAAGAACCGAATTCGCGGCGCATTGTAACAGTGATATGATTTTTTTTGAGCACATCAT
>DAISWV010000202.1:0-3276 GCA_036826195.1 Peptococcaceae bacterium
TGCTGACATCCTGTTCAACCTGTAATCAATAATTACACATTGAACTTCCACAAGGCTCTCTTCGGAGAGCCTTGTTTTTTCTCTCTGATTCATTGACACAGGCGCTGTTTTCATGTAAAATATATAGGCAACAATCGCGAAGGAGCCACGCTATGACCATGGAAGAACATCTTTTATTTCTGGAAGAGGCAATTAAAGAGGCGGAACAGGCGGCGGCTATCGGCGAGGTGCCGATTGGTGCGGTGGTTGTATGCAATGGCGAAATTGTGGGCCGGGGGCATAATCTGCGAGAGCGTGATAACGACCCGACAGCGCATGCGGAAATCTGTGCGCTCAGGGATGCGGGGAAGAATCTTGGCACCTGGCGGCTTGAAAACTGCACGCTTTATGTAACAATGGAGCCATGCCCGATGTGCTGCGGCGCTTTGATTAACAGCCGTGTGCATACGGTGGTATTTGGTGCCAGCGAGCCAAAGTTTGGTTCGGCAGGCAGCCAGCTCAATCTGCTGCAGTTTCCCGGGTTTAACCATAATGTACACATTGTGGGGCCAATCGCGCAGGAGCGCTGCAGTCAGCTGATGAAGGATTTTTTTGCGCAGCTTCGCCGAAAAAAATAATACGGTTACTCGTGGAGATGTACCCAAGTGGCTGAAGGGTCCGCACTCGAAATGCGGTAGGCCGGGCAACTGGCGCGAGAGTTCAAATCTCTCCATCTCCGTGATATACAGACAGTCTGTTTTATGCAGGCTGTCTTTTTTTATTGAAACAGCATCTCCAAAACAAAAGAGGCAGGAACACAACGAACCTAAAATCCAGAAACAGTATGGTATATTCTCTTACTCTGTCCATGTGCGGAGGGAGCAAGGAAATTGTATCATACTGGTTCCAGAACATGTTCATTCTGTTCCTGCCTCTTGTATGGTGCACGTATATTATATGGTTCTAATAGAAGTGTTACTTCTGCTGAGCAATCTGTTCGGCTTTTTCCATTAAATACTCCCAGCGTTCCATTTTTTCCATAAGCTGTGCTTCCAGCTCTTCTTTGACTTTGCCGATTTCATTCAGCTTCACAAAGTTGGTGCTGTTGGCTGCCATATCGGCATCACACTGGTTTATTTTTGCTTCTAAGGCCTCAATATCGGCTTCGATAGTCTCGTAGTCTTTGGCCTCCTGATAGCTGAATTTGAGCTTTTGTGTACGCTGACGGGTGTCTGCTTTTTTCTCTTTTTCAGCAGGGGCAGCTTCTACTGGTTCTTCCATTGCTTTGCGCTCGGCGTAATCGCTGTAGTTGCCGGTATGGATATCCACCCGGCCGCCGCCTTCAAAGGCAAAGATGCGCTGGGCAATGCGGTCTAAAAAATAGCGGTCATGGCTGACTGCAATAACAGGGCCTGAAAAATGATCGATGAAGTCCTCTAAAATCTGCAGTGTCTGGATATCTAAATCATTCGTAGGCTCATCCAGGAGCAGAACGTTTACATCATCCATCAGAACGCCTAACAGATACAGGCGCCGTTTTTCGCCGCCGGAGAGGTTCTGAATCAGCGAATGCTGCTGGGCGCCACTGAATAAAAAACGCTCCAGCATACGGGCTGCCGAAATGAGCGAGCCATCGCTGCTGTGAATATATTCGCCCTTTTCGCGGATGTAGTCAATCACGCGCATATCAAGCGGCAGCTCGCTGTTATCCTGCGTATAGTAGCCGATGCGTACCGTATCGCCCCATACCACAGAGCCGCTATCATATGGCATGCCTTTGCCCAGAATATTTAACAGCGTGGATTTGCCCAGCCCGTTATTGCCGATAATCCCGATGCGGTCATCGCGCACAACAGCGTAGCTGAGATCGTCAATGCAGACTTTATCGCCGAAGGTTTTGCGCAGATGCTCCATCTCGATAATCTTTTTGCCAAGCCGGGAGTGCTGCAGGGAGATTTCCATTTTTTCCTCCTGCTGGCTTGTGAGCGAATCTTCTAATTCGTAAAAACGCTCGATGCGGGCTTTCTGTTTGGTGCGGCGGGCTTCCACGCCTTTGCGCATCCAGGCCAGCTCCTGTTTATATAAAGCGTGAGCCTTTTCCTGCATGCGGCGTTCGCTTTCCTCGCGCTGAGTCTTTAACTCCAGAAAGGTTTCGTAATTGCCTTCGTAAGAGTACAGCTTTGCGTTGGTTAATTCTAAAATGCGATTGGTAACACGGTCCAGAAAATATCGGTCGTGGGTTACCATTAAGAGGGCGCAGTTTTTCGCCTTGAGATGCTGTTCTAAAAATTCGATGGCTTCGTTGTCCAGATGGTTGGTCGGTTCATCCAGAATCAGCAGATTGCACGGACGAATCAGCGCCCCTGCCAGTGCAATGCGTTTGCGCTGACCGCCGGATAACGAGGACACTTTTGCCGAAAAATCATGAATCCCCAGCTTGTTTAAGATGGCTTTGGCTTCGCTTTCCAGCTGCCAGGCATTCTGTTCATCCATCTGGGCGCTTAAATCCATTAACTGCTGCATCAGCTTTTCGTTAGACGGGTCGTGTTCCAGTGCATCCAGCGTCTGTTCATAATGGCGCAGCACCTTCATAAACGGCGATTCGCCGCGGAAAATCTGCTGCAGTACGGTAGCATTTTCATCAAAAACCGGATGCTGGGGCAGATACTCCATCACCAGCTGATTGGATGTCTGGATTTCGCCGGTATCGGCCTGGGCCACCCCTGCCAGAATTTTCAGCAGCGTAGACTTGCCGGTGCCGTTTACACCTAAGAGCCCGATTTTATCACCGGAATCAATATTGACAGATATATGGTCAAACATAACTTTTAAGCCGTGGGTTTTGCATAAATCAGTTGCGGCCATTAGCAGCATAACAATCGTTCCTTTCGGGAGCAGATAATAAAAAAAGCTGTATTTCATTCGAAATACAGCTTAGATGCGCCAGAAGGGATTCGAACCCCTGACCTTTTGGTTCGTAGCCAAACACTCTATCCAACTGAGCTACTGGCGCATATGAAACGGAGAGAATGGGATTTGAACCCATGATGCAGTTTGACCCGCATACTCCCTTAGCAGGGGAGCGCCTTCGGCCTCTCGGCCATCTCTCCTCGTACCAACTCCGTTAGTATAACATACGAAAAGAGAATTGTCCAGTGTTTTTTTCACTTTTTTTGAAAAATTTTAAGCACCAGACGAAAAACGGAGAGGGTGGGATTCGAACCCACGGAACCCGGCAAGAGTTCAACGGTTTTCAAGACCGCCTCCTTAAACCGCTCGGACACCCCTCCAGAACAG
>DAISWV010000203.1:0-3254 GCA_036826195.1 Peptococcaceae bacterium
TAAGTTTTACCGGTACCGGCCGGTCCGATACCGAATGTGATATCCTTTTTCTCAATGGCTTTCACATAACGGTACTGCCCCATCGTTTTAGCACGAATCTGTTTGCCGCGGTTTGTTGTATGAATAACTTCCCCTAAACAATCCACAATTTTTTCATTTTCGCTGTTGCCGCCCAAGGTCAGCGCATACTGAATATCACTAGGCGCCAGTTCCTTTTTCGCGGAAAGCTGAATCAGATAATCCAGCACAGCGCGAGCCGCAGCAATACTGCCTTTCGAACCACCTAGCAGAATTCCCTGACCGCGAGCCACAATACGCGCTCCGGTTCGTTTTTCTATCAATCGGATATTTTCATCGGCCAGTCCGCCAATCTGCTGAGCCTGTCCAATATCCTGCAGAATAATCCTGTCTTCAAACTGATGCAAAGATGTCTGCCTCCTTTATTCATTCAAGCAATCAATCTTTAATTTATTTATTATACTATAAAAAGAATATAGAAACCATCTTTTTTCAAAAATACAGTACAGAATTGATGTAAAAAACTTATAGTATTACTCAGTCTATGTAATCTGCCTCCATGCTATATACTGTACACAGCAATATGCCGCACTGCAGAGACAGAACTTCTCTTTATAAGAAATACAGGCGGCCGGATTCAACTCCCTACCGCCTGCACATCTGTATATATCTGTTAATCGTCTTTCGCTTTCTCATAATTTTGAGCCTCCGGCAATGTAATCTGCTGTTTTTCTGCCAGAGGCTCCTCAACCAGCCATACAACCTCAGCCTGCATAATATTCTGCCCTGTTTTTCCAAATCCGATGCTCTCATGAATAAACCGGCTTCCATCAGGCAGCTGTTCCTGCAGCTGTGTTCTGGCTCGCTCAACTGCAATGTCATAAGCCTGCTGTTCGGTATATTGCTTTTGGCGTACTTCTTTTTCAGTAAATACGGTTGTTTTTAGATAAACAGGCAGCTGAAATGTTTTCCACTGAACCAGGCTGTGCTGCCCGGTATGCTGCTCTGCATACCGATAAGGAGATTCCTTTGGCCCGCGGATAATCAGCTGATGCCCTTTGCAGATTATGGCTATCTGCGTTTTTTCCCGCCCGGTTGAAACCAGTATCTGTTCTTCCAGCGCGCAGCTTCCTGTGGCTTTGCGCTCCTGCTCCCCGGATATCACGGCATGTGCCTCCACCGCATAGGGGGTGCCTGCCGGTTCAAAACCACCGGCTTCATTTTTCTGCCGATCCGGATAATCCCAGCCTCCAACAAGCACCTGTCCTTTCGTCACCCAGTCTCCGCGCTGCACCAGTGCCGTACCGCGAAATACTAACAGTTCTGTAATTCTGCCGCTGGTTCTGGCAACCAGGCTCCCTGTTTTCTGTACATCTTCTGTATTCGGTAATTGTTCCTTTACCGTAATATGAAGTGTTGTGCCATCGGGTTTGAGCTGTATCCATGTAAATTCAGGATGATCCAGCACCATCTGTTTTGCCAGTTCATCGTAATCAAATTTATCACTGCGTGAACCCGGAATAACGCCGTATTCCTGCACCAGCGCAATCATGTGGGCATCGCTGTGATACTGGTTTCCATAAACCTCATAATCCCAGATAAACGATAACAGCAGATACAGGATGGCAAATCCCAGCGCCATCCCAAGCAGAAGCCCCCGCCTGCGTTTTAAACGGCTGATGGCAAAGGGCAGCCCTTCCCGTTTTTTTATATGAAACCGTATGCCATACTGCCGGAGCAAATGCCGCATGGCAGAAAAATCATCCAGATGAATCGTAAACCATACCAGGTCGCCCTGCCGCTTTACCTGATACACATAAATCCCCTCACCGGTAAACAGCTGCAAAATAGTTTCTGTATGCTTTGCATCGGCTTCCAGCTCCAGCATACCATTCAGATAGCGGTCAAACCTCATAACGCACCTGCCCGATACCGCCCTCTATATAAATAACCTCTGCCGAAAGGGAAGTAATCACCAGATCCTTTCCCTCCACATAGATGCGGTATTTACCGGCATCCAGCCCGATTTTCTCCTGCGTATACTGTAATATCCCATGATGATTCTCCACACAGCATTGCAGATTCCCAAACAGAGAAATCCGCGGCAGATGCAAAACCGCATCTTTTGATACATCCAGCACCCGCCCCAGCCTGCCTGTTTTCTCCTCAGCCATCCAAACCGCTCCCTTTTTATATGGTCTTATCCCATATATATGCAGAAACAGACTGGATATTCAGGGCAGCTGACTGCTCGGTTTATCCGCAGGCTTCAGCTGAATACCATCCAGCGAAAGCGACGGTGTATCCTCCTCGGAGATATCAATCATGCCCGGAATTGTATCATCGTACAAATCATACTGCAGCTGATGCTGCTTGTTAATTGTGGCAAAACAAACCTCGCGGATATGTGCTATCTTGTGCTGCTTTAATTTATCCATCAGCCATTTTCCATCCAGATGCATCGCACGCAGGTTCTCATAAATAATCTGCCCATCCACAATAACTTCAACCGCAAGCCCCTTCGATGGTTCCTGCATATTTAAATCCCCTTGCGTTGCCTCCTGATAGGCAGGCTTCTTTAGAACACTCAGCTCCCCCGACTGCTCCACAATCGCCAGTTCTAGCTCTGTATAATCAAAAATACCCTGGCTGCGCAGCATGGTGGTCAGTTCGTCCAGGTCCAGATGCATTTTTCGCATGTTGCTCTCCAGAATCTGCCCGTCCTGAATCACAATCACCGGTTCCCCGGCCACCGCTTTACGAAACTTCCGGTTTTTCATCGCAAGCCACGACACCCCAAACGTCAACGCCCCGTATGTAATCAGCCCGATTAAATGAGCCGGCACCTTCTCCGCCTCAATCGTAGCCATATTGGCAGCAATAGACCCAAACGTAATCCCGTTCAGATACTCATAAAATGTCAGCTGGCTCACCTGCTGTTTTCCAAGCATACGAGTCAGAACCAGCAACACCGCAAACGATAATACCGTCTGTAGAAAAATAATCCACGCTCCAGCCATTACAAACCCTCCCGATTATGATTCCAGCTTAGTATGAACGAAGCTGGCAATTGTTATACATCCGAACACAAAAAGAAACCCGCTCCAGAATCTATCCGGAACAGGTTTCCATAAAGCTGTTATTCATTGCTTATACAGTTCTTTATCTATTTCACCTTTGTTACGTTATACCCTGCTTTCTGCACCGCCCGGATGAGCGTAACATCATCCACATCC
>DAISWV010000204.1:0-3228 GCA_036826195.1 Peptococcaceae bacterium
TCATCATCCAGATCTTCTTCTTCGTCTTCTTCAAACGGATTTTTCAGATTGGATAAGTCTTCTTCAAACGGATTTTTCAGATTGGATAAGTCTTCTTCAACGGTAGAAATTGCATTGCGCAGCATTTCCAGCACAACGCCTTCGGATACTTCAACAAAGATTTTATCCTCTGTAATCCGGGAAACTGTACCGCAGATACCGCCGATGGTTACTACTTTATCGCCGGCTTTCAGTGCTTCCAGCATAGCCTGACGCTGTTTCTGCTGTTTCTGCTGTGGTTTAATCAGGAATAACCAGAATACCACAACCACCAGCACTAACGATAACATACCGCTCATATCGCCGCCCATATACGACACCTCCTCCATTTTTATGCGTTCATTTTTACATCTGTCGCTTAGTTTCGCTCTCGGTTTTATAAAACCCTTTATTTCTGCTCCAGATTTCTGTAAAACTGCTCACGGAATTCCGGCATACGGTCTTCCAGAATAGCCTGACGCATCTCTTTCATCAAATTAGTCAGGAAATGGATATTATGAATAGTGGTTAAGCGGATGCCCAGCACTTCACCGGTTTTGATTAAATGACGAATATAGGCTCTGCTGTAGTTACGGCATGCATAACACTGACAGCCTTCTTCCATCGGGCGGAAATCGTGTGCATATTCCGCATTGCGGATAACCAGTTTGCCATGTTTGGTGAACACAGTGCCATTACGGGCAATGCGGGTCGGCAGAACACAGTCAAACATATCTACACCGCGGGCAACACCTTCAATTAAGTTTTCCGGCGCACCTACGCCCATCAGATAGCGAGGTTTGTGTTTTGGCATTAATGGTGTGGTGTAATCCAGCATCTCATACATTTTTTCTGCCGGTTCCCCTACACTTAAACCGCCGATGGCATAGCCCGGCAGATCAATCGATGTGATATCCCGTGCGCTTTTTTCGCGTAAGTCCCGGTACATGCCGCCCTGAATAATACCAAACAAAGCCTGATCGTCCCGTTTATGCGCTGCTTTGCAGCGTTCCAGCCACCGGAATGTACGGTCACTGGAATTTTTTACATAGTCATACGTAGCCGGATACGGATTGCATTCATCAAATGCCATAATAATATCCGCACCCAGTGCATTCTGGATTTCCATTACGTTTTCCGGTGTAAACAGATGCTTTGAACCATCGATATGGCTGCGGAAGTACACGCCTTCCTCTTTGATTTTGCGTAAATCCCCCAGACTGAATACCTGGAATCCGCCGCTGTCGGTTAAAATCGGGCGATCCCATTTCATAAAGCCATGGAGCCCCCCGGCTTCTTTCACCAGTTCATGGCCAGGACGCAGATATAAATGATAGGTGTTGCTTAAGATGATCTGCGCATTGCACTCTTTTAACTCTTCCGGCGTCATGGTTTTTACAGTAGCCTGGGTACCTACCGGCATAAATACCGGTGTCTGGATATCGCCGTGCGGGGTATGAAATACCCCTGCACGTGCGCCTGTTTCTTTACATTCTTTGATTAATTCAAACTCGAACAATGGCGTACCTCCTGTTCAGGTTCTTATTTTTTGTAGCTTTCCAGACGGCTTACTAATGCCGCTTTGCTATCCTGATATTTTGCCAGTTTTTCTTTTTCACCGGCGATAACATCAGCAGGTGCTTTGGCTACAAAGCCTTCGTTGTTCAGTTTTTTCTCTAAACGTTCGATTTCTTTGTTTACCTTTTCCACTTCTTTTTCCAGACGTGCGATTTCTTTATCCATATCGATTAAGCCGCGCAGAGGCAGGAAAATTTCAATACCCTGAACAACTGCAGTCACAGCCTGATCCGGTTTTTCTTCCAGAGTCAGTTTTACATCCAGAGTTTCCAGTGTCGCCAGGTTGATGATATATGGAGCAGTTTCGTTTAATACTGCCTGTAAATCCTCTTTGTTCGCTGCGATGATGCAGTCTGCTTTTTTGCCCAGAGGAACGTTCATTTCGCTTCTCATGTTACGGATTGCACGGATTACATTCATAACCACAGCCATCTGTTCTTCGGTTTCAGCGGAAATATTCGCTTCGTTTGCAGCAGGCCACTGGGTCAGCATAATGGTTTCACCTTCGTGAGGCAGATGCTGCCAGATTTCTTCGGTGATGAATGGCATGAATGGGTGCAGTAAAATCATGGTGTCACGCAGTACGGTTGCAATAACCTGCTGTGCAGTACGACGGCTTGCTTCGGTTTCTTTGCCGTACAGACGTGGTTTTACCATTTCGATATACCAGTCGCAGAACTCATCCCAGATGAATTCGTATAAGGTATTGGCAGCGCCGCCTAAGTCATAGCCATCCATACGGCTTGCTACGTCTTTTGCAACGGAGTTGAAACGGCTGATAATCCATTTGTCAGCTAATGTATATTCCATAGCTTCTTCGGCTACTGGTTCGTAATCTTCCAGATTCATTAATACGAAACGGGTTGCATTCCAGATTTTATTGGCAAAGTTACGGCTTGCTTCTAAACGTTCGTTCTGGAAACGCAGGTCGTTACCTGGTGTGTTACCGGTAATCAGCATAAAGCGCAGAGTATCCGCACCGTATTCTTCGATTACCTGCAGAGGATCAATACCATTGCCCAGAGATTTACTCATTTTGCGGCCCTGGCTGTCTAATACCAGACCGTGAATCAGTACATCATGGAATGGAGATTTGCCGGTGAATTCCAGCGCATCAAACAGCATTCTTGCTACCCAGAAGAAGATAATATCACGACCGGTTACCAGTACGCTTGTTGGGTAGAATGCTTCTAATTCTTTTGTCTGTTCCGGCCAGCCCATAGTGGAGAATGGCCATAAACCGGAACTGAACCAGGTATCTAATACGTCAGGATCCTGCTCTACATTTTTGCTTCCGCATTTTGTACAGGTATCTACATCCGTAGTGCTGCACATAATTTCACCACAATCCTGACAGTACCATACAGGGATTCTGTGCCCCCACCATAACTGACGAGAGATACACCAGTCACGAATATTTTCCAGCCAGCCTAAATAAATTTTGGTGAAGCGTTCCGGTACAAAGTTAACAGCACCGGTATGAGCCGCTTCGATAGCTGGTTTTGCCAGCGGTTCCATTTTTACAAACCACTGTTTGCTTACTAATGGTTCAATTACAGTATGGCAGCGGTAGCAATGACCAACGGAGTTCTGATGATCTTCGATTTTGGTGCAAACGCCTTCTGCAGTTAA
>DAISWV010000205.1:0-3228 GCA_036826195.1 Peptococcaceae bacterium
GTTAAAAACTGAAACACATTGAGCCGGTGAGAGAAAATAAAATATTTGGTGTGGGATGAAATAAACATAATAGTCATATCCGGGTGCTTCTGCCGGATTAATGGCACTACATCCACGCCGGAGGTTTCGCCCAGCTCAATATCTAAAAACAGTAAGTCAATCACTTCGTTAAAATCCAGCAGCGATTTTTCATCGGCAAAGGCGCTGAAATGTGCCTGCTCTTCCGGATGCTGCCGGTTATATTCCAGAAGTAAATCATGCACCATTCCATGAATTTTTGTATCATCATCACATACTGCAATTCTCGCTAACCGTTCCACGCTGTCCACCGCCTTCAAAGTTTTGTTTATTATAATATACTGCACATAGCAATTACAATAGCAATGTCATAACTAACCCATGAAATGTCATAACTAACCCATCCAGTGTCATAACCGGACGAAAAATAAAAACAGCAGCAAAAAATTCTGCTGCTGCAATATAAAAATTTAGCACTCTTTTTCTCTCTGAGCAAACCGTTCTGCCAGATAACGCTCAATTAAATCAATTACCAGTTTTGCAGTTTCTACCTGCTCCACGGCTTCAGATTTTGTTGCAATATAGAAATCATCATAATCACTTGCCTGACGAATTTCCTGTGCAACGGCTACGCGGTGTCCAATCTCTCGTGGAAAAATCCCGTTTTTCACATATTCTTTGTTAAAATGTCCTAATGTATCTTTGTGCCGTTTAAATGCAATCTGGTCAATTGCAAGAACGGCAGTAATCGCATGATAAATTGCATAATATGCACGGTTGTTAGCACTGCGGTACTGTTCATGTTCCAGTGTAAGCATGGCAACTCCATAGTCTTCTTTCGCTTTTTCCAGACGGTACAGCGCCAGATGTTTTATATAATCGTATTCCTGTTCAGGCAGCAAATAATTCCACCCCTTCATTCATCACATTCTGATAAAACGGATATACCGGAAGCCAGTCGTGGAAATGGGCTGCATTAACGGTAACCGGCACAATCATCGTATCATATTGCAGATTAATATCAAAAACCCGGCTCATTAACTGTTTGCGATATTCCAGTAAAGCTTCCTGCGGCAAATCTACCAGAACCATAATATCTACATCAGATTCGGCATGATAATCCCCTCTGGCATAGGAACCATACAAAATAATCTGCTGAATATGATTTTTATAAATCTGCTCTGCCTGATTGATAAAGTCCTGCAATGCTTTTTTCAGATTTTCCTGCATAGCAATCCCGCCTTTCAAAAATACTCTGTATAGTTTATATTATACCCCCGCTGTAGTTTTCCTGCAATAAATCAGAGAAAACTTCCGGTATATAATTACCCCGTTCACATCTGACATCCCTATTTGATTCTACAAACGCTTATATTATATATTATTTATAAAAACATGTTTTAAAACATAATAACACATAGAAAAACCTTAAAAACATCATAAACCTCTGGCGGCGCAGCTGTACGAAAAAATTTCTATACAGAAATTGACATGGCGCTCTCATTTTCCTTATGGAAATTATAAGCATATTTTGGTCATAGCAGGAAAATGCGCATTTCAGGCAGGATAACGCGCACATTTGGTGCCTGATTTGCAGCTTTTCGACAAATTGTAAGAAAAAATTACAAAAAACAATATTTGACAAAATTATTTCCCCGTTGTATAGTGTGCTGCAAGGAACTGCTGAGCACAAAGTGCTGTACCGGTTCCTGCAATCACCCGGAAGGAGAGAACCGTTATGCCAGCATCCGCAATTCTTAGAGATTTTAATCACCACGCCATTCAATGCAATCTGACCGGCCGGCAGATGCAGCTGTGGCTCAAAGTATACGAATTTCTGAGCAGTTACAAACGGCAGGATGTACAGCTTTACACTCCGATGCTGTTAAATATGCTGGATATCAGCATCAGCCAGTTTCGCCGTGCACGGCAGGGGCTGATTGATGCAGGGTTCTTGTCCATCCGGCAGGATACACAGCAGCACACCAGCTATACGCTGCTCTTAGACGGAGAAGAAGTAATGCTTGGTGGATACAAACAAAAATGCGGGACGGGCAACCCGTCCCCTACAGAACCATTTCAGGATTACAGCCGGAAAGAATCCGCGCAGAAAAGCGTGCCAGCTCCTTCCTCCACAATGACATTACAAGATTCCGGAACGGGCAGCCCGTCCCCTGCGGATGCACATAAATCATACGTTGTAGGGGCGGATGCCCACATCCGCCCATTAACCAAAGGTCCATGTGTTATTCCTTCCGGCGATATTATGGCGAATGGTGCATACCATGCCGATTTACAGGCGTTTTCTGCCCGGTTTACCGATACTGCATTAAGCGGCTGGCTCGAGCAGTGGGCGGACATGCGCCGCAAAAACGGCTGGAGCCTAACCAGCTGGGGGCTGGATGTTCTGTTAGAAAAACTCACAACACTGGCAGAGGGCAATCTGCAGACTATGACTGCCATTGTGCGGCAGTCGGTTACCCGGCGGTGGAAGGGCTTTTATCCGCTCCGAGCAGAGCGCAAACCAAGCGGTGAAGCCCTGCGCCGTATGGAGGCGCAGCAGAGCCATGCCCGGCCAGCCCACCAGAAATTTCAGAACGAACAGCGTGATTTATCATTTTTAGAGCGATAATATTACGCGGCAAATACAGATTATAACGGAGGTATGCCTTATGACAAACTGCAATCACAATTTCAAATACGATAAACCAGAACACGCAGCGTTAAAATTCAAGCTGGCATTTGAGCTGGACTGGGATAAAGTCTGTATGCTGGAACCGGTATATCTGCCGGACGGCACGAATGGATGCCGGGTGTATTACGATGACGGCACCCATGACGACATGTACTGCCGCCAGCAGCTGGTGGTGGATGCCTGGGCAGAACAGAAACATACCAGCGTGGATGTTGCCAAACGGCTGTGCCGTATGTTATCCGGCAATCCATCCAAACATCGGCCTACTCTGCCCTTTCAGCCGGAGTTATGTCTGGTGGCGGTAAAATGCCGTCGCAGAACACGCCATAACGACTGTGCCAGCGGTTATGTGGTGCTTAACAAGGTGCGCCGTGTAATTGTAAAAACCGGCGGCGGCAGTTATATTCAGTTTGCAGGAAATCCATACCCGGTTCCGGTGCTGGAGAGCCGCCGCTCTGTTTTGCGTAACCTGGCACAGGCACGGCTGGAGGCAGATGCCTATCGGAAATCACAGG
>DAISWV010000206.1:0-3218 GCA_036826195.1 Peptococcaceae bacterium
GGTTCAGGTTTGTATTTGGCATATCGCCTCTGGATGCATTTTTAAGAGACAGATTGGCAAACGGCACGGTTACATTGCGCTGGCCCTCGGTGTGGCCGGTATAGATTTCCTTGCTCATTTCAAACCCGTACGAATCATATTCATGGGTGCCTTTTGCCGCAAAGGTGTCCATATCCAGTAAAAAATAATTCCAGCGGTCGCGGCTTGCGGCATCGCCCATCGGGTCGTTAAAGGTAACATCCAGCATCCACCATTTATCGTTCAGATACACCGCATTCCAGATATGATCGCCGCCGTAGGCAGTGCCTGTTACCTTCATGCAGGGAATATCCAGCAGCTCGCAGAGCATCTGCACACTGTTGGTGTAACCTTCGCAGACGGCTTTTCCTTCAATTAAACAGCCGAATGAAGTGAACGAGGTATGGTACCGGTCCGGATCATCAATGGCCTCCGGCACATAATCGCAGTGATCCACCAGATAATTATTGATATAACGCAGTTTTTCGTAGTCGGTATCATAAATTTCCGCATGGGCGGCAATTTCTTTTGCTTTGGCCTGCACATACTGATTTAAATCGTTATAATCCCGATTGCGGAACGTTACAAAAAACGTAGTCGGGTTTACGTTGGCATAATAAGTCATGCTGGCATCCAGACTGAACGGCACCAGCCGTGTGGATAAATCCAGCACCTCGCCCATATAGTCCTCTGCTTCCGGGTTGCGGCCGGCCACATTGGTATTAAGCCGGATTTCGCCAATTGCCTGGTCCGTCAGATATTGCTGATAGATCGTAGTGGCTGCCCCGATTTCATCAGTTTTTATATTAGCCAGAGCCGGAGAGGCTGTGCCAAATAATAACGCCGCTGTACAGAGAAGCGATGTCAGTTTTTTCAATCGCATAACAAATCACACTTCTTTCAGTAAAAATTTATGCTGTGGTTCATTTGTCATCGATAAACCATTGTTAACAGTATAGCATACTTTTCGGAAAATGATGTAGGAATCTTGTTAAGATTTACAATTTCATTGGAATTCTGCCGTATTTTTATGAAATGCGTTTGCCCTTACGCCGGTTTTGGATTATAATATATAGATAAGAACGAACAAAATACGTTTCTGAAATCGAACAGTAATAACAGAAAGTGTGATACTATGACAACAGACAACTACTATTACGGCGTTTTATTTAAACAGCTCTCCATTGCTTTTGAAAATAATCTGCAGCGTTCCGCTGCCCAGTACGACCTGACACCATCGCAGGCCGCCATTATTATTTATCTGGAAGCAGCAGACCATCCGGTAAACCAGCGAGAACTGGAATATCATTACAAGCTGAGCAACCCGACTGTAACCGGCCTGATGAAACGCATGGAGGCCAAAGGCTTTATCGAGCGTGTGGTTAACCCAAAAGACGCCCGCTCCAAATATATTCAATTAACTCCAAAATCGCTGGAGGTAAGCAGCAGCGTACTCAACAATATGCTGGCGTTAGAACGTGAAATGATGCAGGATTTAAGCCCTGAGGAAGAAGAAGTTTTCCACGAAATGCTGATGCGCGTATTAAAACGCATCTGCACCTGCCGGAACGAAAAGAACGAATAATAACATGAATACGAAGCGGGAGATGCAATCTGCTCCTTTACGACTGCCATATGGTAGAACGTAGGGGATGGCGCCCTCGGCGTCCCGGAAAGAGTAGTAGGCGACGGGTTGCCCGTCCCCTTTTCTGGCGCGCACTTCTGCGCTGATTTTCAAATTGCTTTACACCTCAAAATAATAGTATAAAATTAAGCAGAGTTAAATCCCATAAAAATTTATGAATTCAACAAAAAAATCGCCAAAATGTAACCAAAGTGTAACAATGTAACGATATAATATGAGATATCACAATAAGTATATAATGCCTATAGCATAATACCTATAGGTATCGTGTGATATCAATAGAACAGATTCAGCTATGACAGAACAGGGGGGAGAGCACGATGTCTATTGCCTCAAGATATGTGGTGCCGGAGGATATGCGCACCAGCATCATACGTGTATACAGCTACGATGGCAAAGCTATGCAGGGGACATTCTATAACCCTTATTACGGAGAAGAAATCGTGTTTACCAGCCTTACCCGTCTGCTGCTTTTAATGGAGGATATGATGGACGAGATGGACTCGCCCCGTGCCTCTACCATAAGCCGTAAATTTATTGCAAAGCCGAAAAAACTGGAACGCCAGACCATTGCGGCCGAGCTGCATTTGCCGTTAGACTGTAAAGCATTAGCAACCTTTCATGTAAAAGTGATGTTTCGGCAGAGTGCAAGCTGGCAGGGCAAACTCTGGTGGATCGAGGGTGAACAGGACGCCACATTCCGCAGCGCGCTGGAATTTATCAAGCTGATGGATAACGTACTGCCGCAGCCGGAAGGTGCCGAAGAGCCTGCACAAACCTGTGCCAGAACCACTGGCTGACGGGCTGGATAAGAAAAAGGAGATTTAACATTATGAAAACATTCGGGAAAATATGGAACGCCATAACCACAGCCCTTGTAGTGGTAGTGGTGCTGCTGGCACTGATGCTGGCAGGGCCGCGCGTAATCGGGATGCAGGTATTTACCGTGTTATCCGGCTCCATGGAGCCAACCTACCATACCGGTTCGCTGATTTACGTAAAAGATGTAGATCCGTTTAAGCTGGAAAGCGGTGATGTAATCACCTTTATGCTGGACGAAGACACCGTAGCCACCCACCGTATCGTAGAAGTAGTACCAGATGAAGAAGACGCATCCACCGTGCGGTTCCGCACCAAGGGCGATGCCAACAATGCCGAAGACGGCAGCCTGGTGCATTACAAAAACGTACTGGGCAGCCCGGTATTTACCATACCAAAAATGGGTTACTTCGCAAACTTTATTCAGAACCCGCCGGGCATGTATTTAGCAATATCCGCCGGGGCCGTGCTGTTAATGATGGTATTTTTACCAGACCTTTTTCCCTGATGCTTCATGGCTTCATATTTCATTTTATAGGCTTTTGCTTTTTCACTGATTAAAATATCCTCTCTTTGAATATTAGAATCAACCATAATCACGGTGGCTTCATCATCAGAATAATCTTTTATGATAAAAGGCATTTCTGTCTTTCCTGCGAGTTCGGATGCTCTTTTTCTGCGATGACCGGAAATAATCTCATAACCACCTTCCTCTCGTGGTCTGACCATCACAGGC
>DAISWV010000207.1:0-3215 GCA_036826195.1 Peptococcaceae bacterium
ATCGCAAAAAGCAGTATCTACTGGAAGAAGGCACCGTGATTGCCCCATTGGTGGATATGGGTATTTTTACCCAGGAAGGCAAAGTTGTGCGCTCCATGCACGATAAATACCGTCAGATTAACCGCTTTATCGAGCTGATTGACGATGCGGTGCGCGATTTAGATGTGGAAACGCTGCATGTGATTGATTTTGGCTGCGGCAAAAGCTATCTGACCTTCATTCTGTATTATTACCTGACGGAAATCCGCGGTATCGATGCAGAAATCATCGGCCTGGATTTAAAAGAAGACGTGATTGTAAACTGCAATGCGGCTGCTGAAAAATACGGCTATAGCGGTCTGCGCTTTGAAATGGGCGATATTAACGGCTACAAAGCGCCGTTTGATGTAGACATGGTAATTACGCTGCACGCCTGCGATACCGCCACCGACTTTGCGCTCTATAACGCCATCCAGTGGAATGCAAAAATGATCTTTTCGGTGCCATGCTGCCAGCATGAGCTGAACCACCAGATGAAAGCAGAGAGCCTGTCGATTTTATCGAATTACGGTATCATTCAGGAACGCTTTGCTGCACTGGCGACCGATGCCATCCGCGGCAACCTGCTGGAATACAGCGGCTACAAAACACAGCTGCTAGAGTTTATCGACTTTGCCCATACACCTAAGAATATTCTGATTCGTGCGATTCGCCGTCAGAATACACCGGCCCGGCATCGTGATACAAAACTGGCTGAAGTGCATCGCATGATGGACGAATTCCATTTTGCACCGACGCTGTATGGTCTTTTGCTGCCAGAAGAGGTAAAAAAGCAGTGACATCCCTGTGATGATCGCCAGCAGAATAAAAAAATGTGCAGCTTCATAAAAAACGGCTCGCGAGAATCGTCTGTAACAGCTTAAAATTCAAAAAATGAGGCAACCCCTGTGAAATTCATTTCGATGCGTTTTACAGGGGTTTTTTCATGCCAGAGCTGTTTGACTATTAAAAACAGGCAGCAGATATGAAGATTTTGCATGATTGTGTCATAATATCGGAAATCCAGGGTTGAATCCACTGGCTAATTATGCTATAACTATATCAACGCGTGTTTTTCTTATAGCTACTATAAATATAGTCAATTATTTAATTGTTGTCCGTTTGATTGCATCATTGTAAATAGGGGGCAAGTGCAGTAGCTTTGATGGATCGCAATTATAATGCAGTGGCGTTGATTGGGGGTAATAATATGGAAGAACAGAAGTATGACGCACTGAAACTGGAGAACCAGATTTGTTTTCCACTGTATGCGGCTGCGCGTGAAATCGTGAAGCAGTACAAACCAATGCTGGATAAAGTGGATTTAACATATACGCAGTATATTGTTATGATGGTGTTGTGGGATAAAAAGTCAATCACCACAAAAGAACTTGGGCATCGATTGTTCTTAGATTCCGGGACATTAACACCGCTGTTAAAGAAAATGGAAGCGAAAGGGCTGCTCACTCGTAAACGGTCAAAACACGACGAGCGCAACCTGGATGTAACAATTACAGAAAAAGGTGAGCGGTTAAAAGATCAGGCAATCGAGATTCCGGCACAGATGGTAAAATGTTCTCAGCTGGATTCCGAAGAAATGCTGATGCTATATAAAACGCTGTATAAGATCCTTGGCCAGGAGAAATAAGTTCGGAGACAGCCAAATCTAAATCGACAGACCTGTAAATCACGCAGGTCTGCTTTTTTATAATCCTCAAGTTTACATAACAATGATTATACGAAGTTATAACGATAAAAAGAAAGGCGCCCCATCCTGAGCGCCTATTCATTCGTATTATTCTGTTTTCGCATGGTCCACGCATATTTTATCGGGTAGATTGTAAATGCGGCACCGGCCAGTGCAAACAGCTTGCTTACGCGATATATATTTAGAGCCGCAGTTTCCGGCAGATTGGTATAACTGAACATCATTGCAGCAATATACAGTACGGCACACACTGTAATCTGAATTGCGGATTTCAGCAGTTCCCGTTTCTTTAGAAAAAGCACTACAGCGATTAAATCTGCAATGGAACCAAACCACACGGTCAGGAACAACATAAACACTGTATTTCTGCCATGTCGATTCCCGTAATTCATGGTGATATCGGTCAGCGTTTCCTGACTGATTAACACCAGTATCACGAAACAGATGAACAGAGCAATCATTGTAAAGGGCAAATGGCCTTCTGCTTTTCTGGCTTCCTGCTTTCGCATTGCCCTGGTTTCTGCACGTAGTTCTTCTCGCTCCTGTGCCCATTGCTCCCGTTTGGCTTCAATGTCAAAATCATCAGAATCATCGTATGGCTCATTATACTGTTTCATATTGTTTTCCTGCATCGCTGTCACCACCTTTATCCTACTGCCTATATCTTACCACACAATTATGGAATAAGCAACAAAAAAGCTCTTACCGCGCATGGATAAGAGCTTTCGCTGTATTATACAATCGTTACTGCATCCGTTACTGCATCCCCATCTGGCGGAATCGCTGATAGCGTCTTGCCAGCAGTTCATCTACAGGCTTCTGCATCGCACTCTGAAACGAATCATACAGCATGGTTTTTAAGAGCGCGTAGACTTTGTCGAACTCTTTCGGGCTGCTTTCCGGAATAACCCGTTCGATTACACCCAGTTCCAGTAAATCCTGTGCAGTCAGTTTGAGATGCTCGGCTGCCTCCTGCATTTTCCGGGAATCCTTCCACAGGATGCTGGCGCAGCCTTCCGGCGAGATAACCGAATAGATGGAGTTTTCCATCATCCATACCTGATCGGCAACGGCTAATGCCAGCGCTCCCCCGCTTCCGCCCTCTCCGATTAACAGCGAGATAACGGGCGTTTTTAAGGTCATCATCTCCATCAGGTTTTCGGCAATGGCCTGCCCCTGCCCGCGCTCCTCAGCACCGATGCCGCAATAGGCACCGGAGGTGTCCACAATACACAGCACCGGGCGATGAAACTTTTCTGCCTGCTTCATTAGACGCAGCGCTTTGCGGTAGCCTTCCGGATGGGCGGCACCGAAATTGCGCCGGATGCTTTCCTGCAGGGTGATACCCTTTTCGATACCGATAACGGTTACCGGCATATCGTGAATCCGGGCAACGCCTGCAATAATCGCCGCATCATCGCCAAAGCGGCGGTCTCCATGAAACTCCAGGAAGTCCTCGGTAAGGCCGGCAATAAAACGCTGGCTGGTA
>DAISWV010000208.1:0-3193 GCA_036826195.1 Peptococcaceae bacterium
GAAATACCAGTCCACAAAAGCCGGGGTATCATTAAAACACTGCGACCACAGTGCCTGCACCTGCCTGGTGTCGGCTTCTTCTGCCATACGGCAGGTTACCGGTTCCATCACCCCTGATACACTCCTTTGTATTTTTTCACCAGAGCCACCGGGTGGTAGGACATCTTCGCTTTGCGCAGCCCTTCATCGCCGGTATCCTCTTCCCTGTTCACAAATGCCACATCCGGCCATTCATGCAGCAGAAATTCCTGGTTGATGGCGCTGTACAGGCCGTTAATCATACCGTTTGCTTTTTCCACATGAATCACCACTGTCTCGTCATTGATTTTTTCACCCATGGTGAACGCCTCAATCTGACCGTTTAAGCGGATTACCGCCCCTTTGTAGTCCAGATCATCAAAATGATCCAGCGCTTCACGAATCGCCTGTTTTTCGCAAATCAGCCCCGGGCTGAATTTGCCGCTGCATTCTTTCTGTTTGCACCACAGATTAATATACTCCCACACTTCCTCCAGCATATCCGCTGTCAGTGGCTGATACGCATAATCCGGATAATTTTTGCGGAAATTGCTCAAGTGGTTCCGCTTGCTGTGATATTTACGCCCTTTCAGCTCCCGCAGGTCATCGCCGTTATACAAATAATCCTCTAAATCCCGCTCTTCTTCCAGTGCAAACATGCCTGGGCATTTATCTTCCAGCACCGCTTTAAACGATTCGGTTACTGCACGCAGCATCAGCGGTTTTCCCTGCTGTGCAAAATAATCACGTAATTTCAGCAGAACACCTTTTACATCACAGGCCTCATAATCGCCAAACGGCGGCAGAATCCAGCTTTCATCGGCCTGCCCCGGTTTTACAACTAAAAGTCCGTCAACAATTGCCCACTGTACGGCATAGCATTCGCGCCATATAAACATATTGGTAAAGGTACACTCGGAATTGTTATACTGCCCTTTCTGAAAATACGCTTTAATAATTTCTTTATCTTCCAGTTTTAAATCACGAAACTCTATCATATACTATCACCCGTTTATTTGAATTCGATTTTCATTATAACTCATTTCATTATAGTACTTATATCCATTTTTTTCTTCACTGAAACACGTTCATTCTGATTCTATCAGAAATATTCCCTTTTTAACAGGATAAAATTATTTAGCATGTTATCTTTCTTTTTATTTCTGCCAGAAATCCATGCTTCCCTTTTTTTTATTCTCATTGTATCATAAATACTATCAAAAAGGATGTGAATACGATGTCTCAACCAGATTTTCAAAAAACAAATCACCTATCCATCTATTCCGGCAATTGTCTGCGCCGTATCAGCCCTCTGGCCCAGTGCAACATTTGCGAACAGCTCTGTCCGGAACATGCGCTTTCGTTTGAAAACGACCAGTGGAAAGCAGTAAACTGCAGCCTGTGCGGGCTGTGTGCCTCGCTTTGTCCTACACAGGTTTTTCAGATTGACCAGCATCGCGTGATACAATATCAGAAAAATCAGCCGGTAAGTCTCTGCTGTTCACAAAACCAGGCCGCTCCTCCGGAAGCCATCCGCCTGAACTGTCTGCAGCAGTTTTCGCCGCTGTCACTTATTTATCTTTTGTATCATCACCCAAAGCTTATCATATATCTTTCGCCGGCGCAATGCCAGGCCTGCCGGCACAACTGGTACGTCCAGGGGCTCGTGCAGCAGCTGGAGCAGTATCAGATTCCGGCGGAAAAACTTGAAATCGTAACCATAGAGCCGGATAGCCAGCCGCAAAGCAACGAAAACCAGCGGCGCGAGCTGTTCCGCGATTTCTTCCACCGCACAGAGGAACATTCTAAAAAAGCAGTGGCAAACACAGTGGAAAAACTGACTGCCACATTCTCCTCCAATGAGGTGGCAATGGACAGCACGGAAATTTTTCCATCCCGGCTGCCGCTCTATGCATTGTATGTAAAAAAACAGCTACCGGTGAAGGAACAGGCAGAACTGCCGTTTCGTCAGATGGAATGCAGCGCATGCAATTTCTGCAGTGCCTGCAGCCATGTCTGCCCGACACAGGCCCTAACCCTTACCGAAACCGAAACCAGAAAGCAGCTGAACTTTCAGCCGGAACTCTGCATCAACTGTAATCTGTGCCAGTCGGTCTGCATGCAGAAGGGGCTTTGGTGGAGCGACTTTCTTACCCAGCAGGCCTTTCTTCATACACCGCAGCTTCTGGCCCAAAGTACCGAAAAAATCTGCTCGCAGTGTGAACATGAATTTTACCAGTGGCCGGAACCGGAAGATTCCATCTGCTGGCTGTGCCGCCGGTAACCGGTACCAATACAAATCAAACAAAAAACTGCTGCCTTCTTCGTATATTTACGAAAAAAGCAGCAGTTTTCTTTTTTAGATTTCTTTTTCAGGTTTGCTTTTTGAAGTTATTCCTACTCCGTTTTCAGCTGTACTCTGTTACGGATACGACACAATTTCCAGCGTCACATGACCGATACCCTTGCTGATCATACCGATTTCTCTGGCAGCTGCAGTAGAGATATCAATCACACGGCCATGAGAAAACGGCCCGCGGTCGTTGATTTTTACATCAACGGATTTCTGGTTCCACTGCGCCGTTACACGCACAATGGTGCCAAAAGGCAGTGTTTTGTGAGCGGCTGTATAGGCATCCTTGTTATATGCTTCCCCGCTGGAGGTTCGTCTGCCATGGAATTTTGCCCCGTAATAAGAGGCTACGCCCTGTTCAAATACTTCACCGCTTACAACAGCACGGCTCTGGATTCCCGCAGAACGGGATGCGACAGGCGCCGCTGTTTTTACATATTCCGGCAGATTCATGACCTTAATGTAGCTGATTCCGCCGTTTTTCGGATTAAATACAGTGGATTCCTTCTTTTTATCCTTATCGTTCAGAGTCAGCAGGCACTGGTCACGATTCCACACCAGCCCGCAATTTACCAGATCCGAATAAAAATGAACCGGCAAATAAATAATATTCCCTTCGTGTTTTAAGGTATACGTCCGGTTATCCAGGCCGTATGCCTCACATTTGTCCAGATCTACAACCATCTGGTAACGTTTTTTTCCTGCAGTGACAATCACTTTGTCTTCTGCTTCTCCTATGGCCCAGCTTACATCCGCGCCATAGGCAGCCAATACCTCCCTGAGCGGCAGGTAGGTAACATCTCCGCTTTTAATCGCTGCATT
>DAISWV010000209.1:0-3192 GCA_036826195.1 Peptococcaceae bacterium
ATATCATCCTGATGGATAACGGCATGATTCAGACCGAAGGCTCACCGCAGCAGGTTATCCAGAGCGGCGAAATTGACCGTATCTTCAATATTAAAACCCATCTGTTTAAAGAAGGCACTCAGACCTTCTATCATTTCTCAAAACCGTCGCTGTATTAAACGATACACATACGATATACAAACGATACACATACAAAAAGACAGGCAGCGCAGATTGCATGAACCGAATTCTGTTTACGCTGGACACTGATAGAGATTGTTCCAATCGTGGAAGACGAAGTCTTACAAAGAGGAACAATCTTTATCAGTGTCTCTCATTAAACAGAAGAGTAAATGCAACTGCCCTGCCTGTCTTTATTTTTTATGTTCTGTTAATTCTCTTAATTCTGTTTTATACTGCCAGCAGAAGCCCTACCAGATACAGCGCCCCGTAAGAGAATACCAGCTGCGCGGTGGTCTGTACCGCCGGCATCATTTCCATTGGTTCCTTGCCTTCCTGCCAGATAATTTTTACAACGGTCACGGCACTCTTAACAGTAATAATCGGCAAAAGTACAAACGGCAGCCAATGATATTTTACCATCAGTACAAACGGCCATACATACACCAGAATAAAGCTGATGAGCGCCAGTCTTACCGCTGTATTATGCCCTAAGAGAATTGGAATGGTGCGACGCCCGTTTTTGGCATCCCCCACACGGTCACGAATGTTATTGGTTGCCATAATCAGCCCGATTAACAGAATCATTGGTACCGCTACCATCATAGAATCCCAGGTAAAGGAACCGGTCTGCACATAACAGGCAATGCAGGTAATCCCTGCCCCCATGCACAGCCCCGACATACATTCCCCGATTGGCAGATACGCAATTGGAATCGGCCCGCCGGTATACAAGTAGCCAATTGCCAGAAACAGCAGCCCCCACAGAGCCAGCACCCAGCTGCTTTTGATACACAGGTACACACCTAGCAGCACCGCAACCACATCCATTGCAATCGCCAGATTAAAAATCTGTTTTGGAGATGCGCCATCGTGCACAATCCCGCCGCCTAATGTAACAGACTCTTCGGTATCTAGACCCCGTTTGTAATCGTAATAATCGTTAAACAGATTGGTGGACATATGAATCAGCGCACTAGCCGCTGCCATTGCCAGAAATACCAGTAGATTCAGTTTACCGTATTTTGCAAATGCATAGGCATTCCCCAAAAGTACCGGCATCATAGATGCGGGCAGAGAATAAACACGCAGTACACGCCACCAGTAACCAATAACTTCTTTCATGGATATCCTCCTGTAATCATTATAATCTCTCACTCTATATTACAGAATTCATTATTGTATGTCAAATAGTATTTATCGTTTTACGATATCTTCCTTTTTGCGTAATCCTATCGGATTTTTGCCGACCATACGCAGAACAGTGCAGCCATCACAATGGCGAACCAGTATGGCAGATGCATTACGCTGCCTGCCAGAACTGTTGCCATAGATACAAAGAATGGACACAGAAACTGTGCCAGATACAGCGCTGCCGAAATCAGCGGCATTACCGTAACGGCTGCACTGCGCCCTGCCCGCATAGAGGCTTCGGAAATGATGTAAGGAATCCCTGCACCGTTGGCAAAACCGATGCACACAGAGCCTGCCAGCACACCCGGCCAGCCGCCCACAACGGCTAACAGCATATAGCCGATAAGAAACAGCAGCGGTGCCACAAACCGGGTATTGCACCCGAATGTGGATTTCACCTTCACAAACAGCATCCCGCCAAAAAATGCCACAAAGTCCATCCCGGCCATGATAACGGCAATATACTGCTGCGGAATCAGACCTTCTTTTACCGTTTCCATAGCAAAATTTGTTGGATATACAAAAAATGTGGTCATCAGCAGAAACATGGCACCCACATACCGGTAATTCTGTTTTAGCACATCAGCTGTTTTCATGCCGCTCTCATGTTCCTCCCCGCCGCCAATATTATCGTTTGGCAGAAAAATCAGACACAGCACCATACTAATCAGCCCCATCAGATACACCAGAAAGCTGGCTCTCCAGCTGATGCCGGCCAGAAGCCCCGATAACAGCGTGGCAATCACACCACCCATCTGGTTCATGGCCGAGGAATAGCCCATCAGCCGCTCCTGTTCGCCAGGCGCGAAATAATAGGCCAGCAGCCCGGTGGACAGCGGCATAATAATCCCGACCCCGATACCTACAAAGGCGCGGGTAATCAGCACCAGAAAAATATTGCTGAACGCCCCTGCCAGACATCCGCCGAACACATAAAATACCAGACCAATCATAACCAGCGTTTTGGCTCCAAAGGCTCTGCACAGCTTTGGAAAGAAAAAATTGGTGATTACAATAAAGATGGCCGGGATACTGACAATCATCTGCACAAATAACTGATTGCTGTCGGCAAAATAGGCCTGGATGACCCCCAGTGCCGGTGCCACAGCCGCCCCTGCCATTACCGTAAGCAGGGAAAGAGATAAGATACTCACCATAAAACTTCTGCCTCGCGATTGTTTTGTCATTTCAAAATACGCTCCTTGTCTAAAAAATACCTGAAAAACAAAAAAAGCGCAAGTCCATTTGTCTGGACTTACGCTTTCGCTACTCAACTTCGTTATTATAACATATAGAACTTCAGAATTTCAAATGCTATTTTGGTTTACTCCGCTAATTTTTCATACGCCAGGCGCGGATCGTTATCCTCCACCACATAGATGGTGCCGCAGTGAACAAATCCTAAACCGGTCAGCAGATTCTGCATAATCTTATTATCCCCATGGGTATCCATACGCAAGTGCCCGCCGCTTTTTTCCACAGCCCAGCGGATGCAGAACTTGCCTACCCCTTTTACCTTGCCGCCCGAGGCAATGCGATGCACCACACCGTAAGGGCTGGCATCCTTCCATTCACCATCTACAATATAATTGTACGCCGGGTCGATATTCTTCCCGTAGTTGTAATAAAACACACCCAGAATCTCATCGCCCTCACAGCATACATGACAGGTCTTATCCTTAATATCCTGTTCAATCATGGTGCGAGGCGGCCAGTTGGTGGCACCCCACTGTTTTGGATTGCCAGTCTCCGCCATAAACCCTCTCGCATAGGCGTAAATCTCCATGATGGTATCTAACTCGTTTATTTCCGCATGTCGGATATGCATGATTATATCTC
>DAISWV010000210.1:0-3180 GCA_036826195.1 Peptococcaceae bacterium
CCTGATATCGCGGAAAGACCTGATCCAGATAACGGGACACCTGATAGAGCAGGGTATCGCCCTGATAGGTGCCGTATTTCTGGTTAATCTGTTCCATCTGCCCGAGGTGAATCAGAATCAGATGAAGTCTGGTTTCTTTTTTCGCTTTTGTTTCCAGCTCCTGAAAGAACGTGTTGCGGTTTGGCAGCTCGGTTAAGGAATCCAGGCCAACGCGGTTATTCTGAAACGAGATATAAAAAATCAGGTTTACCAGCGATTCCATGGTGCCTACCAGCAGGGTATTCCGATACAGCAGTTGCATGGAGGCAAGTGCCAGCACCATAAGCGGCCCCACACGAATGAGCTTTCGCATAGCGCGGCTTACTACATTGCGGTTGCGATAATAGCAGGCACAAATCATGCAGATTTCAATCAGCAGAAACAGATAGCCAAGCCGGTTAAAACGCCCTCGTGTATATGCGCCGTCTTCGAAATGAAAGAACCAGTCGGTCCACGGGTTTGTGCAGAGCATGAAAAGCAGAATCAGTGCAAAGAGCTTCACAAGCCGTGTTGCGATATTGTAGCAGTGTTTGTCGGCTACGTGTTCAAACATCAGATAAAAACAGTAGATGACCATCACCGAAAAGCTGAGAAACAGAAAACAGAAATACAGCATATTCAGTGTGTAGTTGAGATGATATGCAAGCTGAAGGGCACCGTTAATGGTAAGCGAGGTCAGAATATCCAGCACAATGGTAGTGCCGGATAACAGCAGGCAGAGGCTGAATAGATAATATTGTTTGTTGCGGTTGTGCAAATCAAAATGAAACAGAACCAGCAGCAGGGTAATCAGAAGCGATACCAGCTCCATGGTAATGGTAAATGTCATAATAATGCCTCCCATTCTTCCTAAAAAACAAACGTGAAGAATGTTTTTCTCTCATAGACAGTATAGCGCAGATAGCTGGAAAAAGGAAGAGAGAATTGTCACAAAAATAAATAATAATTTAAATAATTTTTTGAAAATGTAACACCCTGGGTTACCTGCCTGGAAGCTGGAAGCATAATTCGTTCTATAAAAAATTTTATTGCAAAGATTGTGAAAAAGTGCATGAATCTCTGGAAAAGCGTTGCGGCGTACTGCATTTTCTGCGATAATATAGATAACTATGAAATTTTATAGGCTTTTCATCAATTCCAGCGATATCATTCTGTTATTTTGCGTGTAAATGTGGTAAAATAAAATGATTGTTCAGAGAATTGAAACGAGGTTTTTAACGATTATTGAAAAGATGCTTTGTGTTTAAGAAGTTTTGTGAGAAAGCTTTGCAGGAAACGGAAGGCAGGATAAACGAGAAACGGTAACTGGTTGGAAATTTAGAGGTGATTTGTTTGCAGAATGTAATTCCGGCACTGCGTGTAAAGGATATAACCATATTTGATTTGCTGGATCAGGAGTTTCATTACGGGGAATTTGTTGTATTTCCGAAACTGGCGGCCTATCTTGGGCGGATTGCAGCCATTCCAGCGAAGGATGCACAGGAAATCGGGCGGATTTCGGAACTGGTGTATCTGTATGCAAAAGTGCATAGTTCCGTAAAAGAGGGCACTCTGGAAGATGCCGGGTTCCGCAGTTCTGCACAGATGCCGGTTTTACTGGGCGATTTGTTTTTAGGGCGCTTTTACCGTACTCTGGCTGAATATGACAAGGAAATCTGTCTGCCGGTGTATCTGGACTATATGAAAGCGTTAAATAGCACAGCTGTGGATGCGCTTGAGGCGGGGAACGATCCGGATGAAACGTATCGCACGCTTTTGGCAAAAACTGTGGCGCAGGCCATAGAGGTGCTGGCAGGGGAAAGCTTTACGGAGAGCGAAAGCTTACAGAAGGCGGCAGAGAATTATCTGCACGAACAGTGGCCGCTTCTTTACGGAGAACGGATTGATACACTGCATGAACTGGAAAGCAGATTGCAGGCAGAAATGTTCTAGGGGATATTACAATGTTAAAAATTTTAGAAATACATGGAATGAAAGAGCGGCTGCGTGAAGTAGAAGCTTACCTGGAACAGGCTTTGCATTTTGAACATGCAGCAATCCGGGAAAAGGCGCTGAAAACCCTTCATGCAGGCGGCAAACGGGTGCGTCCGGCACTGGCTATTATGACTGCCGGTATGTACGGCAAAGAAAAAGAAATTATTCCGCTGGCGGCAGCACTGGAAATGGTGCACATGGCATCGCTGATTCACGATGATGTGGTGGACCAGGCAGATACCCGCAGAGGGCAGGCCACCATCAATGCAGAAAATGGTAACCGCTATGCTGTGCATGTAGGCGACTATGTGCTGATGAAAGCAATTGATATTATTCGTACACTGCCAAACAGCACACGGCTTCTGCAGATTATGGCAGAATTAAGTATTGAAATGAGTCTGGGCGAGGTAGAGCAGCTGCGCTCCACCTTTGACGTAAACCAGACCATTGATGATTATAAATATCGTATTGATCGCAAAACCGCTATTTTAATGGCAAGCAGCTGCCAGGCTGCGGCTGTCTGCTGCGGTGCATCGGAAGAGGATATCCATACTTTCTATCAGATTGGGTATAATCTTGGTATGGAGTTTCAGATTCAGGATGATATTCTGGATATGAGCCGCGATTCCAAAAAACTGGGCAAACCGGCAGGCAGCGATTTAGCCCACGGTATTATGACACTGCCTACCATTCTGGTATTACAGAAAGATTTTGCAGAGCGGGATGAGCTGATTTCCGCGATTGAGAGTCGGTTCCCTGGCGGGCAGAGTGAGGTAAATCGCGCCATTGCCATTATTAAAGAGCAGGGAGGCCTTGCAGAGGCCGATGTTTATGGTGAAGGCTATCTGGCGCAGGCTGTGGTATATATTGAACAGCTTCCGGATGCCAAACTGAAAAAGCAGCTGATGAGTGGCGTGAAATTTTTACGGGAGAGGGCTTTTTAGAAATGACCAGTATGTATCCGGTAACCTTAAAGCTTGCAGGCAAATGCTGTACGGTTGTAGGCGGAGGAGCTGTGGCTGCACGTAAAGTAAAATCGCTGCTGGAACAGGGGGCAGAGGTAACGGTTATCAGCCCTGTGCTGGATGAGGAGCTTTTTGCTTTAAAGGAGCATTTTGTATGGCACAGCAGCAGTTATACAGAAGGTATGCTGAAGGGCAGCTTTTT
>DAISWV010000211.1:0-1849 GCA_036826195.1 Peptococcaceae bacterium
GGCTATTATGCGGCCTGTGCGGCGGATAAAATCTATGCAAACAGAAATGCCATCACCGGGTCTATCGGGGTGATTATGGGCGAATTTATCGATGTTAGCGGGCTTTTAGATGAACTTGGTGTGGATGTCACCTATGTATCCAGCGGTGAAAATAAAGGCATGGGCAGTTCTTTTGCACCGCTTACAGAGGAGCAGAACGCGATTTATCAGTCGATTGTAGATGAATCCTATGATCGGTTTATTGAAGTTGTTATGCAGGGTCGTAATCTGGATGAGGCAGTGGTGCGTACGCTGGCCGACGGGCGTATTTATACAGCGGCCCAGGCACTGCAGCATGGTCTGATTGACGGCGTGGAACCCTTTGATGATACCCTGGCGCGCATGACTGCTGATTTAGGCTACGATACACTGAAGGCATGGCATTACAGCTATCAGGCACCGGCAGGAATTTTTGATTATCTGGCCAGCGGCAATATTCAGAAACTGGCCGATGCATTAACCGGTGAAAAACGTATGGAAAGCCCGGAACCGCCAGAGGTTATGATGTATTTTAGTGGATACTAAAAATAAATAATTTTTTTATTGCGCGGAAAATATTTCTGTGCTATACTAAACAAGTTATGAATCCCTGCTCTGGCAAAGTCAGAGCCATTAGTCCGGGGGGAGGAGGTGCACAAGATGCGTGATTACGAATTACTGTATATCATTAAACCAGAAGTAGCAGAAGAAGCAATCGATGGTATCATCGAAAAATTCAATGGTATCCTGGTTGGTGAAGGCGCAACTGTAGCTGAAGTTGATAAATGGGGCAAACGTAAACTGGCCTATGAAATCGACAAAAAATATCGTGAAGGTTACTATGTATTAGTAAAATTCAACGGTCCAGCAGCTGCTGTTGACGAATGCGATCGTCTGATGAAAATCGACGAAAACATTCTGCGTCACTTAACAACTAAAGTCGGCGAATAATTTCTTAATGGAGACTTTATTATGAACAAAATTATGTTAATTGGTCGTCTGACAAAAGATCCAGAATTACGTTATACACAGAGCGGCAGTGCGGTAGCAAGCTTCACACTGGCAGTAAATCGCCGGTTTGCAAACCAGAACGGGGAACGGGAAGCCGATTTCATCAACTGTGTTGCATGGCAGAAATCTGCCGAGTTTGTTGCAAACTACTTCAAAAAAGGCCAGCAGATGGCTTTAGAAGGCAGACTGCAGGTTCGCAGCTATGACGGTAATGATGGACAGAGACGCTGGGTGACAGAAGTCGTTGCTGAACAGATTGAATTTGTTGGCTCTAAAAACGACAACGCTGGCTCCGGCAGACAGGATTATCAGAATAATAACGCTTCTGCAGGCTCTAGTCTGGGTCTGGGTGAAGAAATCGTATTTGATGATAATGACTTACCTTTCTAATAAAGGAGGAACTGAATCATGGCAAAACGTGAACGTAACCCAAGAAAAATGAAGAAAAAAGTTTGCGCTTTCTGTGTAGATAAAGCTGAAACCATCGATTACAAAGATGTTGCAAAACTGAAAAAATACGTAACTGAAAGAGGTAAAATCCTGCCAAGACGTATTTCCGGTAACTGTGCAAAACATCAGAGAGCTCTGACCGTTGCTATCAAACGTGCTAGAGTAATGGCTTTATTACCATACACAACTGAGTAATGCATGTTTAAGACCTGTGTCGAATGACACAGGTCTTTTTTTGTCTGCCTGGTCTTTTTTGTATCTGACTGCGTTGTTTTTGGAAAAGTGCTCCTTACGTACATCCAGGTACGCGGCGTCGCTCTTTTCCAAAAGCCGCCTTATCAGATGCAAAAAATCCTGCGGCTAGTGCTAG
>DAISWV010000211.1:1949-3177 GCA_036826195.1 Peptococcaceae bacterium
AAAATGTTGCAATTATCACATACAATTATGCTGTTTTCGGGTAAGATATCCTTGTAATATTAAAAATTTAACGCGAAGGGGCGTATTGATATGATTCGTAAAATTGTAAAAATTGATGCTGAGAAGTGCAATGGATGTGGTGCCTGCGCCAAAGCGTGTTTAGAGGATGCAATCGGTATTATTGACGGCAAGGCGGTATTATTGCGGGATGATTACTGCGATGGTCTGGGTAACTGTCTGCCGGTCTGCCCGATGGATGCCATCGGCTTTGAGGAACGCGAGGCGGCGGCCTTTGACGAAGAAGCGGTAAAACGCAATCAGGAAATGAAAAAACAGCAGCAGAATATAGGGGCGAGCTGTTCCGGTATCCAGATGCAGAGCTTTGCCCGTCCTGCGGCAGATTTCAGTGCTGGAAGTGCAGCTAGTGAGCTTCGGCAATGGCCGGTGCAGATTAAATTAGCACCGCTTACAGCGCCGTATTTTGATAACGCGGATATCTTAGTTGCGGCCGATTGCTCGGCCTATGCCTACGGCAATTTCCATGCCGAGTTTATTCGCGGCAGAGTAACCTTAATTGGCTGCCCAAAACTTGATAGCGTGGATTACGCGGAAAAACTGACTGCAATCTTCGCACAGAATAACATCAAAAGTATTCTCCTGGCCCGCATGGAAGTGCCATGCTGCGGCGGTATGCAGAAAGCGGTTCAGACAGCCCGTGATTTAAGCGGCAAACAGATTCCGGTGCGCGTAGTAACCATCTCCGCCCAGGGACAGATTGTAAAAGAAGAAGTGGTATAAACGTAAACGTAAAATAAAAGCACTGGCCGTGTGGTCAGTGCTTTTGCTGTGTATGTGGCATTATTCTTTGCGGAATCGTCTGGCGTAGCCGCAGCGTCGGCAGAGAGGCTCTACCATCTGCCGGTTGGAAAATCCCTGATAGATGGCCTGCGCTCGTGGGCTTTCTAAAATTTCATCCATACTTTGGTGGAACAGATTGCCCAGTGCCAAATCACCGTCATGATCCAGGCAGCATGGTACTACTGTACCGTCGCAAAGCACTCCCAGCTGGTCGCGAAGCCCGTAGCAGAATCCCAGTGAGCTGCCCTCCGGTGCTGCAAGGTCAGGCCAGTCGAATTTTTCTCCGTATTCCAGATAAAGATTATTACCGATGCGCTCCCCATTGCGCAGCAAAACCCAGGGTGCGGGAAAATGGGCTTTCATATAATCC
>DAISWV010000212.1:0-3173 GCA_036826195.1 Peptococcaceae bacterium
CTCTGCCAATGATTACCTCCTGTTCCCCAGGCTGGGTTAAATACTGTGAAAACCACTATCCAGATCAGTTAGGTCACCTGTCCACCGCAAAATCTCCACAGCAGATGTTCGGTGCAATGGTTAAAACCTACTACCCACAGACCGATGGCATTGATCCAGCTAGCATCTATAGCGTATCCATCATGCCATGTACTGCGAAAAAATTTGAAGCAGCTCGTCCAGAATTCTGTGACAGCGGCTACAGAGATGTAGATGCGGTTATCACCGTTCGCGAAATCGCTCGTATGATTAAACAGGCTGGTATTGACTTTGTGAACCTGCCAGACGAAGAATGCGATGCACCAATGGGCTTAGGTACAGGTGCTGCTACTATCTTCGGTACCACCGGCGGCGTTATGGAAGCTGCTCTGCGTACTGTTTACGAAGTAGTAACCGGTAAAACTCTGCCACGCTTAGAACTGGAAGATGTTCGCGGCACAATGGGCGAAATCAAAGAAGCTACCATCGATTTAGACGGTACACCAGTTAAAGTTGCAGTAGCAAATACACTGGCTCGTGCAAAAGAAATCATGGAAGAAGTAAAAGCTGGTACAGCGGATTACACCTTCATCGAAATCATGGCTTGTCCAAACGGCTGCGTAGGTGGCGGCGGTACTCCAATCGTTGACGCACAGACCAGAACAAAACTGTCTGCAGACTACCGTGCATTACGTGCAAAAGGTCTGTACACAGATGATGAACAGCTGACAATCCGTAAATCTCATGAAAACCCATTCATCACAGCAGTTTATGAAAACTTCCTGGGTGAACCTCTGGGTCATAAATCTCATGAATTACTGCACACACACTACACTCCACGTAAAAAATACAACCTGGAATGTGAATAATCTTGCTTAATAAATGTTTCACGTGAAACATAAGACGCAGATAACAGACGAAACAGCCTGCCTCCGGCAGGCTGTTTTTTTATATGTTTAACAATGCATTTCATTCAAACGGATTTATTTTTCTGAATAAATACGTCAGGAAAAATGAACGAATGTAAAAAACTTCGTGGACATCTGTATTTCAATATAGGCGAAAATACGGAAAAATGCTAAAAAATCCACTGCAGAAATACACAGCGCTCTTGTATGGGTGACAAGAATGTGCTATGGCACTAGTAAATTTGAGCGACAATGCATAAAAAGAGGGGTTGTGTTTCTGGAGCGTTAGTGTTAAAGTATAAATCGTTGTTGAGAATTCATTTAAGGAGTTTTAAAAACAACTATCTCTGGAGAGTCTCTATCTTTTTTAAGAGCGCCGAAGGTGTACAGCAGATTTGTGTCCGCGCAAACAGAAATCTGCCAATCTCTCAGGCAAAAGGACAGGGCATAGGAAAATCGAGTGGCAGTTTGGAAACAGGCTGTCAGGTGCGATGTTCTACTCTTCGGAGAGCTGATAAAATTATCAGCTCTTTATTTTTTTGTGTCTGTTCCGAAAACAAAAATTTAAATCATAACCTGGAACAGACGGAGAGGAGAATGTAAAATGTTAGAAATGGTGCAGAGCATCAACAGTGTGTTATGGGGGCCGGTATTACTGATTTTACTGTGCGGTACCGGGATCTACTACACATTCCGCCTGAAATTTATTCAGGTAAGAAAGTTCGGGGAAGCATGCAAACTGCTTTTCGGTCACATGAAATTTAAAGGCGGCGAACGCAAAGAAGGCGAAATGACTCCGTTCCAGGCGTTAACAACGGCTATTGCAGCGCAGGTTGGTACCGGGAACTTAACAGGGGCTGCCACCGCGCTGGTAATGGGCGGTCCGGGGGCAATTTTCTGGATGTGGGTCAGTGCATTCTTTGGTATGGCTACTATTTACGGGGAAGCCACTCTGGCGCAGACCTATAAAACCACTACAAAAGACGGGGAAGTAACCGGCGGTCCTGTTTATTATATTCAGGCTGCATTCAAAGGTACTCTGGGTAAAGTACTGGCAACCTTCTTCGCTATTATGATTATTTTTGCACTGGGCTTCATGGGCAACATGGTGCAGTCCAACTCCATCGGTGCGGCATTTGCAGAAGTATTCACAAGCCGCGGCATGGATTTCCCTCCAATTATTATCGGTGTTCTGCTGGCAATTTTTGCAGCGTTCATCTTTATCGGCGGGACAAAACGTTTAGCAGCATTTGTTGAAAAAGTTGTGCCATTCATGGCGTTATTCTATATCGTAGGCAGTCTGGCAGTTATTTTCCTGAACATTACCGAAGTTCCAAATGTTCTGAAAATGATTGTGGTTTGTGCATTCAACCCTGCAGCTATGGGCGGCGGTGCTTTAGGGATTACCGTACAGCAGGCAGTTCGTTACGGGGTAGCCCGAGGGTTATTCTCCAACGAAGCCGGTATGGGTTCTACTCCACATGCACATGCCCGTGCAGCGGCAAAAAACCCTCACGAACAGGGCTTAACCGCTATGCTGAGCGTATTTATCGATACCTTCATTGTTCTGAACATGACCGTATTTGCAATTTTAACTTCCGGTGTTCTGGGCTCCGGCAAAACCGGTATTGCACTGACACAGGCAGCGTTTACTTCTGAAATGGGCGGTTTTGGTGATATTTTCGTAGCGATCTGCTTACTGTTCTTTGCAGGTTCTACCATTTTAAGCTGGCACTTCTTTGCTGCCGTAAACGTAAAATGGCTGTTCGGGGAAGCAGCAGTAAAACTGTATTCCTCTATCGTTCTGATTTTCATTGTGGTTGGTTCTACATTAAAAGTAGATTTAGTATGGGAACTGGCTGACCTGTTTAACGGTATGATGGTATTCCCGAACCTGCTGGCATTGCTGGCACTCTCTGGTGTGGTAGCGGCAAGCAGTAAAAAATTCAGCAAGTAGCTTGTCAAAATTTTAAATTGCGTGTTAACAGAGATGGCGTATGCTGTCTCTGTTTTTTATGTAGCGAATAAAATTATTTTGCAGGAATAGAGAAGGGAAATTTCTTCGTCAGAGGGAAAATTATATCAGCAATAAACAGAAAGGACTATATGCTATGAATTCAACAATTATAATCATTATCGGCTGTATGGTAATCTCGGCGTTTTTCTCTGCCAGTGAGATGTCGTTTTCCTCGCTGAACAAAGTACGTATTAAAAGTATGGCGGAGCAGGGCAACAGCAAGGCAAAAC
>DAISWV010000213.1:0-3163 GCA_036826195.1 Peptococcaceae bacterium
GGTCACCTGTTTACCAAGAGACGCATAAATAGATGCCATTTCCACACCGATAACACCGCCGCCAATGATGACTAAACGCTCACAATTGACCCCGGCCTCTTCCAGCATGGCATCGCTGGTCACAACGCCTGGCAGGTCAGCGCCTTTAATTGGAGGCACTGCCGGTATTGACCCTGCTGCAATCAGAATATGTCCGGCTGTCAGGGTTTCTTCACCGGCCTGAACGGTATTGCCGTCCACAATTTTGCCGGCAGCCTGATACACATCTACTTTATTGGCTTTTAACAGCTGGCCGATGCCGTCACGCAGCTGCGCCACCACATCATTTTTGCGCTGATGCATTTTTTCAAAATCATAACCTGGTTCCCCGAACTGCAGGCCCAGAGCTTCGCTTTCACCGGCTTCGCGATAAAGGTTAGCAGCATGCATTAAGGTTTTGGTAGGGATGCATCCCCGGTTCAGACAGGTGCCGCCCAGCTCCCGTTTTTCTACTAATGCTGTTTTCATGCCCAGCTGGCTGGCACGGATGGCAGAAACATAGCCGCCCGGACCGCCGCCGATAACAATCAGATCATATTGCATGAGAACAATCCTCCATTCGTTTATATATATCTCAAATATATCTCAAAAAATTATTCTTGAAAAAAGCCGCCGAAATCAGCATTTGCCATTTCAGCGGCTCCTATTTTAAATATTCTGTTCCAGCAGATAGGCCGCCAAGTCAGCAATTTCCTGCTGCTCTTCCAGTGGAGCTAACCGCTCCGCCATAGCTTTGCTGCCAAAGGCACAGCCTTTTAGCGCAACCTTTAGTGACTCAGCCAGAGAGGCATCCATAGCATCGGAATACACCTCTAACTGCTGGATTTTTCCGCCGTTAGCCTCACACTGCAACTGAATCTCACCCCACGGAAACCGATGATTCAGCTCCCATGTAAACGGAATGTTCCTCCCCAGACGAAATGTATCCGATGCATACTGCTCCCTGTATGCCTCTACCTGCTTGCTGTCAATAGCTGTTTCCGGCCACACGTCTGCCTTATGACCATATACCAGTTCCATCGCGTCAATTAAAGCCTCTTTCAGCCGCGGGATGGTCAAGTCTGGCTGCAGCTCTGTTAAATTAACAACACGAGCCTGCACCGATGCCACACCTTTGCTTTTCAGCTTGGCTGCTGATACCTGCAGATACTTCCCGAGCTGTTCCCGGTCAACATCCACCATCAATGTGCCATGGTGATAACACCGGTCACCGGTTTCGTAAAAAGCATTGCCGGAGAACTTCCTGCCACCTGCGAGCAAATCATTGCGGCCGCTTTTTTCGGCATGAATCCCCAGAAGCTCCAGAGCTTTCACTATCACATCCAGCTGGCGGGAAATGCTGTAATCGGCCTTGTGAACCAGAAAGGTGAAGTTCAGATTTCCCATATCATGATAAACCGCACCGCCTCCGGACAGCCTGCGAGCAAGTTTGCCACCCTCATCGGCCAGCTGCTGCACCTTGCATTCTTTCCATGCATTCTGGTTTTTGCCGATCACAACAGTATGCCGGTTCTGCCAGAGGTACAAAATGCATCCGCCCTCCGGCACCGCTTCCATCAGATGCTGCTCCAGTGCCAGATTCTCATAAGGGTCTGTGCCATGCTGTATATAATAAAATGTACGGCTTATCATCGCTTCACCTTCTCTCCAGTTATTGCAAAGCTTTTATTTCAAAGCATTTATGCTTCCGGCCACTGATAATGCAGTACCGGCTGACGAGCCGCTAATACTTCATCCGGACGTTTAATCTGAGCATGATGCGGTGCATGATGCATTTCCTCGCCGTTATCGTGCGCTTCCTGATACAGAGCGCGCATGACCGCAATGGCTTCATCCAGTGTTTCACGGGATTCGGTTTCGGTTGGTTCAAACATCAGTGCCTCATGTACAATTAACGGGAAGTACATTGTAGGCGGATGAATTTCGTGATCAATCAGAGATTTTGCCACATCCAGAGCCGATACGCCTGTTTCTTTTTTCAGTTCTTCCAGTGTCAGTACAAATTCATGCATGCAGTGGGTATCGGCATACGCTACCGGATACAGATCTTTTAAACCGTGCATCATGTAGTTCGCATTTAATACCGCACCTTCGCAGGCATTGCGGATGCCTTCCGCACCCAGGGTCAGCATATAGGTCATGGCTTTCAGCACAACCAGGAAGTTACCATAGAATGCTTTCAGCTGTATTGCCCCTTCGGTGCCGTCCTGCCCGCTCTGGCTTGCCGAAACCGGCAGATATGGCGCCAGAATGGCTTTACACGCAACCGGACCGCTCCCCGGGCCGCCGCCGCCATGCGGTGTTGCAAAGGTTTTATGCAGGTTCAGATGCACTACATCAAAGCCCATATCACCAGGGCGTACTACACCCATAATCGCGTTAAAGTTTGCACCATCATAGTAGTTTAAGCCGCCGGCCTGATGAATAATTTCGGTGATTTCTAAAATATTCGGGTCAAAAATACCAACGGTGTTTGGATTAGTCAGCATTAAACCGGCGGTATCTTCACCTACAGCGGCACGCAGGGCATCTAAATCCACACAGCCGCGTTCGTTAGAAGGAATAGTTACTACGGTAAAACCGGCCATAACCGCACTGGCAGGGTTGGTGCCGTGCGCTGCATCCGGGATAATAATTTTTTTACGGTTAAAATCGCCTCTTGCCTCATGATAAGCTTTTATCAGTAAAAGACCCATAAATTCCCCATGAGCACCAGCTGCCGGCTGGAAGGTAATATCGTCCATACCGGTTGCTTCGCACAGATACTGCTTAGCTGTATTCAGAACCTGTCTGCAGCCCAGCACGGTATCGGCAGGCTGTAATGGATGAATACCGGTAAAGCCCGGCAGTGCTGCCATCTCTTCGTCGATTCTCGGATTATATTTCATGGTGCAGGAGCCTAACGGATAGAACCCGTCATTTACCCCGTGCGCCCGTTTTGCCAGCGCTGTATAATGACGGCTTACTTCGGTTTCGGATAATTCCGGTAAACGCAGAGCTGCTTCACGCTGTAATTCTTCTGGAAGGCTTACCTCCGGCACATCACAGGCCGGTAACAGTACACTGCCTCTCCCCTGTCTGCTTTTTTCAAAAATCAGCTGCATACTGCACACACCTCCCTGAT
>DAISWV010000214.1:0-3131 GCA_036826195.1 Peptococcaceae bacterium
GGAAGCAGCCCATCATGGAAAGGCGGTCACAATCATTTTTATGACCCATGCAGCGGGGCAGATAACCCGCCGCCATCTGACTGCCCGGTGTATGACTGCGACAATACCTGCTGTCATGATCATCACCACCATCATCCAAAACCGCCAAAACCACCGAAGCCGCCAAAACCACCGTATTATCCAGAACCGGACTGCAGCTGCGGCACTACCACGTATTACGATGACTGCGCCTACAAGCTGCAGAAGGTGAGTGACCAGTTAAATCGCATGGAAGCTATGCTGCAGGAGCTGTACACGTTCAATCAGCAGATGGCAGGTTACTGCATCAATGCGTACAACAGTAAATAACCAGCCCGAATTCATTCGACCAGCCTTTTGCCAGCATGGCAGAGGCTGGTTTTTGATTGCCTTTTCTACACATCTGGTATATGATAAAAGCAGCGTGTAGAAAGAGGGGATCTTATGAATGTTGTAACGGAGAAACCGGCAAAGCAGCGAATCATATTGCTCGCAGTTCTGATTATACTGCTGCTTCTGGCAGTTCTTGCGGCGGGTATGTTTCCTTCTGTGTCAAAATCCCGACTGCAGGCAGAATCTGTCGGAATTGCAGAAAATCGTGCCGGTGAGCTGGTCTTTGATGCTGCACTGGAGGAATATGTCCAGCGTTTCAATGCAGCTTACCAGGCTGACTATCACCGGGACTATCTGGCAAATGCAGATGAATGGCATGCCGAATCCTGCGAGAGGGGAATACATTCTGCCTATGAAACCATCTGCTATGATTTTAGTGAAGACTACAATATATGGACATTGCCGACGATAAGTGCTTATACAGCATCGGATACCGGCCTGATACAGGAAGTTGCCGTCAACTTTGATGACCACAGCTATCAGCCGGATATGTACGCACTGTATGAAGAACTCTGCTATTACACATTGCAGGTGTTTTTTCCGGATGTGAGTGATGAAACACTTGCCTGGCTTGAACAGATGCTGAATAATTACGCCTATCAGAATACGCTGCCCAATGAACAGGGTTTTAAAGCAGACTGTGTTCCGCTGATTCTGTATCATCATAATAATATCGGTGTGTATTCTTACTTTGCTATTGGGGAAAGCATGCACTTCTGTATCATTCCGGTGAATGAAACGGTACTGAACAGTTTTCGGGCAAATGGAACAGAAATTCATGAAATGCCGACGAACGGCAGTTATGGCGTTATCGGGCAGACTGTAGATGAAGCAGCCGGCCTTCCCGACGACGAACTGGCCTATGTGACAGAAACCTGCCATACGATAGCAGAAGTTCTTGCACAGCAGACACTCTTTGCAGAAACGGAATCTTCCCGTAATATGCCGGGACAGACGGTACTGACGCAGGAAAGCATGGATACTATGGAAACGTTATTGATACAGAACGGCTATGCAGTACTGGATACGGACAGCCGTTATCCGGCTTTTGTGCAGAACGCCGAAGGGCTTTTAAACTTTCAGACTGCTTTAAAAAACGGTGATGCTGCCAGAGAAGGCTATGTGTGGCTATCACCTTACGGCGGTTTTCACTACTGCATGCTGGAACAGCGGAGCGGTAAAACGTATTTTCTGGAAGCTGCGGCAGAGTGGAACGAACAGGATGATATTGAAATCACAGAGCTGTATAAACGGGAAGTTCTGGATATCGCCTTTACCGATAACGGTCATCTATATTACAAGCTGTACGAAGCACATTCTCCGGCATTTGAAGACTATACGCTGCTTCGGCTCCATGCGCCGGATAAAGAGCTGTGCGAGCTGTCAGCCAGATACATTGAACCGGTGGGGTATCAGGGCAATAATCTTTTCAGCAGTGAATGGAGTGCTGCCGATTATCGTAATCTCTGCCTGAATGACGTTCTGGAGTTTCTGTATCGGGAGCAGACGGGCGCGATTTTAGACCCGTTATCCCTTGCGGTGCATGAGAATCCGTTTTATTATCGGATTCCGGCCAGTACGTTTGAATCAATCATTACCGCTTATTTTGATATCGCGCCTGAGAACCTGCGCAAAACATGCTGTTATGATGCGGATACCGATACGTATCCATGGCTGGATGTAGCCTACGACAACCTCAGCTATTTTCCGCTGATAACGCCGGATGTAAAAGCCTGTCGGCAGAATGCTGACGGCACACTGACACTGACGGTTGATGCCATGTGCGTGGGGCTCAAAACGGACAGCCTGTTCCGTCACGAACTGACAGTTCACCCGGATGCAGACAACGGCTTTCAATATGTAAGCAACCGGATTATAAAGAGCTCCGACCAGCTGCCGGAATATATCCCGCGGCTTGAAATGCAGCGGTAAAGGTTTATTGACTGCATAGCAAAGCAATTTCTGACATATACTTGAAATTGTCTATGCTATGTGCTATAGTAAAGACACGGAGAGTGCAAAAGGTTTGTATGTTCATGCAATATAATAAGCCGAAAGCACAAGAAAAAGCAGCGGATGGGCCCGCTGCTTTTTCTTTTTGTGTTCTTGCTTTTGTTACCGCCGTTATCTGCGCGTAAGCCAATGATAAACATAATTGGCGATTACGCCTGCAATGACGGAGAGAAAAAAGGTGTACATGTCCATGCCTTCACCTCCTTTCTGTTACCAGTATCTGGGCGGTAACGTGGTGAATTATAGCATACATGTCGTGAAATCTTTGTCGAAACATGTAGTGCGATACCATAAAAGTTATTTATTGGATATGTATCTTATCCGATTGCCTTTTCTACATATCTGGTATATGATAAAAGCAAACTTGGGCGGAGGCGATAGTATGCAGGAAAAATGGCATAAACACAAACGGACTATCATAAAACTGTTACTTGCAGGATGTATTCTTTATCTGTTCCCGATATATCATATTGCAGCGATGGTTCCATATTTCGATTATTACAGTAAAGAGGAAATTGCCAGATTGGCCTTTCGTGGAGGCCCAGTTGACCATTTGCAGGCAATGCCGGTTATGAAGCTGGCAGAAGAAGCGTTCTCCGATGTGGATAGCACTAGAGAAGAGGCTATGCAGAAATACGGGCTGTTACACCGTTATGGCTATGCAGAAGATTCGTACTCCGATATAGTATCGGAAAAGCATTTACTGG
>DAISWV010000215.1:0-3124 GCA_036826195.1 Peptococcaceae bacterium
ACACTGATTGAGCGATATTTAACACCATTAGTAGTCGAACATGACAGCAAAGTCATCACACCTGCTATGATTAACAACTATGTAAAACTGAACATTATGCCAAAGCCGGTCAAAAAACGTTATGGCCGTACCCATCTGGCCTATTTGATTGTTATCACCATTTTAAAACAGGTGATTCTGATTACAGAAGTCAAAGAGGGGATTTTCCTGCAGTCCAAGCTCTGCAGTATTCCGGAGGCTTATAATAGGTTCTGCGATATGCAGGAAAAATCTCTGAGCGAAATGGCCGAGATTTATAAAAACGCCTACGCAAATACCCAGCCTCAGCCATTTGATCATGTGAATCTGGATTCCATGGGGCTTTATATGGCCTGCACATCTTTTGCCGGCAAAATTTTTACCGAAAAAATTATTTTTACCCGCCACGAAGACCGTGCTGCGCTTTTATCAGACAACGAAAACAGCTAATGCTTCTGCCTGTTTTTAATAAATACAACACAAATCAGCACTCTGTGATTTAATTTCACAGAGTGCTTTTTGGTTTAATTTTGTTTTAAGATGTATGTTGTTTTACCCTATATATTACAGCATGGCACCGGCAGCCAGAAACCCAATGGTCATCAAAAGCACAATCACAACCAGCCCTGCTACGTATTTCAGCCAGCGATCGTAGGGAATATGAGCCACAGCCAGCGCTCCCATGACTACGGCACTGGTAGGAGTCAGTAAATTTACAAGCCCCGAAGCCGACTGAAAGGCTGTAATAATCAATGCGCTGCTGATGTTGGTAAATTCCCCTAAGGGCACCATAATCGGAATGGATAAGGTAGCCAGGCCGGAGCTTGACGGAATCAGAAACGATAACGGCAGATACAGAAGGTAGGTAAGCACAATAAACAGGATGGAACTTGCCCCCGAAAGTGCCTGCTCACCCCAGTTTAAAATGGTATCGGTGATAAAGCCCGAATTCATAATAACTGTAATGCCGCGGGAAATAGCAATAATAAACGCTACCCCCAGCAGTTCAGATGCACCCTGCACAAAGCCTTCAATGAGCTCCTGCTCCTTCATGCGCACCGCAAAGCCAACAATTATCCCTGCCACTAAAAACAGGGCAGACAGCTCGGTAAAATACCATCCCAGTGTAGGCAGAAACGAAATACCCAGGTCATTAAACGGAATCACCGAATATATCATTAAAAGAAACGTGCCTGCAAAAATACCAAGCGCCAGTTTACGCTTGCCAGAGAGCTCCATACTCTCCTGATCGTCCCAGTTGATGGCAAAGCGCCTGCGGTTCTCTTCATACTGGCTGGCCACGATGGAAGCCTGCGGATTGGCATGCACCTTTGCGGCATAGCGCATCACATAGGTAATGGCCACCGCCTCCAGCACCAGAAGCATGAAAAGCCGTAAAAACAGCCCGTCTCCCAGAGAAATACCTGCAAACCCGGATGCAATCCCGGTAGCAAAGGGATTTACCGTGGAGCAAAGCGTGCCGATTCCGGCGCCCAGCAGAATAACCGAAACCGCCGTGATGGAATCATACCCGGCCGCAATAAACACCGGTAAAAGCAGCGGATAAAAGGCCATGGTTTCCTCCCACATGCCAAAGCTGGTTCCTCCCAGCCCAAAAAGAATCATGAGGATTGGAATCATAAATTTTTCACGGCCGTTTAGCAGTCGGATCACACGGGCAATCCCGGCATTGATGGCACCGGTTTTCATCACAACACCCAGAAAGCCGCCCACCATCAGAATAAAGAGCGCAATCTCCACCGCTTCATAAAAGCCATGAAACGATGCCAGCATCACATCAAAAATACTCTGCGCATTGCTTTCCACCCGGTGATACGTACCTGCAATAGGCTGCGATATATCACCGTTTTGCGTATATTCATACTGCCCGGCAGGAATCACCCAGGTGAGGAGCATCATAATCAGAATGATGCTGAACAGAATGGTATAGGCACTAGGCATCCGAAAGGTTCTGCTCTTCATGGCCTCACCCCTCAATCACGGTGCCGGTGCGGCCCGATAACGCATCGCCCGCCTTATAGAGCGATGTGATAATGGCTCTGCGCCCTGGTTTTGATTCAGCAAAGCGAATCGCCGCCTGCATTTTAGGCAGCATACTGCCCGGCGCAAAATGCCCCTCCGCTATATACTGTTTTGCTTCATCGATTCGGACACTCCCTAATGCTTTCTGCTGTGGCGTATTAAAGTTCAGACAAACCTGTTCCACCTCGGTTAAAATCATCAGAATATCAGCTTCCATCCCTTCTGCCAGCCGTTCCGCCGCTAAATCCTTATCAATCACAGCGGCCACTCCGCGCAGCGAGCCATCAGCATTGTGCACCACAGGAATTCCACCGCCGCCGCAAGTTACGGTAATCGTACTGTCCCACAGGGTTTTGATGGTGTCAATCTCTACAATTTCTAAAGGTTCGGGAGAAGCCACCACGCGTCGCCAGCCTCTGCCGGCATCTTCCTTCATCACATAGCCTTTTTCCTTTTCCAGAGCACGAGCTTCCGCCTCCGTATAAAAGGGGCCAATCGGTTTGGTCGGATTTGCAAAGGCCGGATCATTTTCATCCACCACCATCTGGGTAATCACCGTCACCACCGGCAGATGGCGATTGCGTTTTTCCAGTGATTTGCGAAGCGCCTGCTGGATGTGATAGCCGATATACCCCTGGCTCATAGCGCCGCACACATCAAAAGGCAGCGCCGGTGTCACATGGCTGGCCGCCTCGGTCGCCAGCAGAATACGACCAACCTGAGGGCCGTTGCCATGTACAATGGCCAGCTCATAGCCCTCTGCACTCAAGTCCGCAATATACTCACTGGTTTTGGCCACCACATTCATCTGCGACTGGGATGTGGGCGGCAGACCCTTTTCCTCCAGCGCATTGCCGCCCAGCGCAATTACTACTTTTATCGGCTGCGTCATAAAATCACTCCTTTTTATAAATCGTTCAACACACAACACCAGATGATTGCCAAACAGGGCGCAGATATTTTTTCGTATCGCAAGGCGCATTTGCATTTTTTGAGCGACGCGTACCCGAATGTACGCAAGGCGAAAAAAATGCAAAGCAACACAGCGATACGGAAAAAGAAC
>DAISWV010000216.1:0-3117 GCA_036826195.1 Peptococcaceae bacterium
CGCAAACAGAGCCAGTCTGTCTTCTTCACGACGTAATGGAGGATTTACTTTGGTGTTTGTATCGTAGGTACGTACCGCTTCTTCCGTCAGGCATAAGTGATGCGGAGTTGCCTCAGCTGTTACTTTCACGCCTTCTTCTTTTGCTTTTTTAATCAGTTCCACGCCGCCTTTTGTACTTACGTGTGCAATATGAATGTGGCAGCCTGTTAATTTTGCCAGCATTAAGTCACGGGCAATAATTAAATCTTCCACTTCGTTTGGAATCCCACCTAAGCCCAGCTCGGTACTAACGATACCTTCGTTCATTACCCCGCCGCCTAACAGGTCTTCATCTTCACAGTGAGAAATCAGTAAACCATTCAGCGCTTTGCTGTAATCCATAGCGCGGCGCATTACCCCGCTGTGCTGTACGGTACGGCCGTCATCACTGAATGCAATGGCGCCTGCACGGTTTAACAGCAGCATTTCGGTTAATTCTTCGCCTTTCTGACCTTTTGTGATGCATGCAATTGGATATACATCTGCCAGATTTGCTTTCATTGCTTTGTATAATACCGATTCAATAACGGTTTCGTTATCTGCTACCGGTGTGGTGTTTGGCATGCACGCAATAGAGGTAAAGCCGCCATGAATAGCTGCCTGGGTACCGGTTAATACCGTTTCTTTATCTTCACGGCCCGGTTCTCTTAAATGCACATGCATATCAATAAAACCTGGCATTACTACTTTGCCTTCCAGGTCAATTACCTGTGCGCCATCTGCCTGTAAGTTTTCGCCTACGGCTTTGATGGTCTGACCTTCAATCAGGATATCGGCTTTGCCGTCCAGATTCTGTGCCGGGTCTACTACATGACCGTTTTTCAGTAAAATCATTCTGCTGCACCTCCCATAATTGCTAACAGTGCCATACGAATCGCCAGACCATTGTGTACCTGCTCTTCAATCACAGCCTGTACACCATCGGCTACTTCCGGTGTAATTTCCACACCGCGGTTGATCGGGCCTGGATGCATAACCAGACAATCTGGTTTTGCCAGTTTGAGACGCTGTGCATTTAAGCCGTAAAACGCCGCATATTCCCGAATGGATGGGAACATACCGGATTTCTGACGTTCGAGCTGAATACGCAGCATAATGATAACATCGGCATCTTTAATGGCTTCGTCCATGTTGTAGGTGATTTTTGCACCCAGCTGGTCCGCTCTGGATGGCATTAAGGTTGGAGGTGCACATAAGGTAACATCGGCACCTAATGCTTTGAGGCCCCATACATCGGAGCGAGCTACACGGCTGTGCAGAATGTCCCCTACGATTGCAATTTTAAGGCCTTCAAAACCGCCTTTATGTTCATAGATGGTTAACATATCCAGTAATGCCTGGGTTGGATGCTGATGCTGACCATCCCCTGCATTGATAACTCTGGCTTTTACATGGCTTGCTAAAATTTCATGAGAGCCGCTTGCGCCATGGCGCATTACAATCACGTCTGGATTCAGACGATCTAAGGTCAGCGCTGTATCTTTCAGCGATTCCCCTTTCATTACCGAACTGCTGCTGGTGTTGATGTTAACAACGTCAGCCCCCAGATATTTCCCTGCAAACTCGAAGGAAGATCTGGTTCTGGTACTGTTTTCATAAAACAGATTGATTACAGATTTTCCGCGCAGGATTGGATGTTTTTTGTCATCCCCTGCCAGCACCTCTTTCATTTCCTGTGCTTTTCTGAAAATCTGATAGATTTCATCCACAGTCAGATCGCTGAGGTGAATCAGGTCTTTCTTTGCGATTGGCATATAAGTACCTCCTTGAAACCGAACAGTTTCTGTTCTCTATTATATTTCTGCAGTTTTATCATAATGTGTGCTGCAGCTGTTTTCTTTTTCACGACTAGTTGCATTACTTCTATTGTATCATTGCTGCAGATAGAAGACAATAAAAAAACCGGACACAGATCCGGTCCGGTAAAAATTATACCAACTCTATTCAGGCTTTTCAAGAAAAAACTAACAGCTGGCAATCATTACATGCCAGCTGTAAATGTTTATTAATACGAATTCTGTATAAAGCACATCTCTCTTCGCTGCATGAATCTATCACTTATCGCAGATTACGTCTGCTTTTTAACGAGAACGTCATTGCCACATTAAAGAGCAGAATCATTCCTGAGTACAAAAATACATCGCCAATCCCGTTCATCTGCGCGCTCATCCTGTCCATTGATTCCGCGTAATGCTCCACACGCATATTCATGATCATCGTAAACACGCTGAGCGACAGGCTTGTAGCCATCATTTTAAACCAGTTGATCAACGATGTGCCATGGCCTGCCTCTTCACGGCTTAACGAACTCATGCCGTAATCGGTAACCGGCATAGAACTAAGCCCAATCCCCAGGTAGCGGAAACACAGCCAGAAGATAACCACAACAAGTGTGGTGGTCAGTGTGGTACGGCTCAGCATCAAACTGCCGATGGCTAACAGCAGCATTGCTGCCAGAATAATTCTGCGGCTATCTACCCTTCTGTAAAGCCACTGCGCCAAAGGTCCGCCCGCAATAGAAAACACTGCAGGAATCAGAAGAATCAGCCCGTACATCATCGGTGTATAACCAAGGATATCCTGAAAATAAATCGCCAGCACAAAAGGTACTAAACAAAGCGCCATACTGATACAGCTGTTAATAACCAGTGCCAGAGTAAAATCTTTCACACACAATACACGGAAGTTTAACACCGGATGATTGCTTTTTAAACAGCGGCGCACAAACATCGCCACAAAAAAGGCGCCAGAGGCCATCATCATCCAGACTGCAGGCGATGCAAAGCCCCATATTTCCATCTGGTTAAAACTCAGCAAAAACAGCACGCTGCCGAAAATAACATACACAAAACTTAAATAATCCAGTTTTTCGTTCTGGTTTCGCACCTCATATGGTACGCCTTTATAAACTGCCCATGCAGTAAAAAGCGCTACCGGCACATTCACCCAGAATACCCAGTGCCAGTCCGTACAGGTCAGCAGGATACCGGATAATACCGGCCCGATAGCAGGCCCGCTGCTCATAGCCATGCTCTGCAGTGTTAAAAAGGTAGCACGTTTTTTATACGGTACAAACTG
>DAISWV010000217.1:0-3096 GCA_036826195.1 Peptococcaceae bacterium
TCCTCCACATCGTTCGGCTCATCAGACATAATCGGGCTGGCACCGCAGGCCAGCAAAGCATTGGCCACGTCATTCACCGTTACATAATTGGTGATATTGTGTACCAGCGGCACCTGCTCCCTCACATTTTCAAGCATCTTTCCTAATACTGTTTTCTGCATAGTATCGTCCCCTTAAAAATAAAATTTGCAACAACCCGGCAGTGTTCTGAACCTCCTGAAAAACAAAAACGGAAAGCTGCCCGTTTGGCTGCTTTCCGCTTTTCTGCATACCGGCTGTTTTCTTCCGGTACAGAGAGTATGTTTCTCCGGCTTCCTACGTTGGCATTATCCAAATCAGGTTTACGGGTCGAAGGGCCTACCTTCCTCTCAGCCTGTCCGGCTGTTATCCTGTTTCGATAACAAAACCCTGCAAGCTCCCCGGCATATTCCATTTTGATTCAGCAATAAAAAAGAGGCATCCCTTTTTGAGATGCCTCCTGCTACATTCTGTACAGAATCAATTCCCTACGTTGGCATTACCCAAATCAGGTTCAAGGGTCGAAGGGCATACCTTCCTCTCAGCCTGTCCGGCTGTTATCCTGTTCGGATAACAAAACCCTGCAAGCTCCCCGGCATATTCCATTTTGATTCAGCAATAAAAAAGAGGCATCCCTTTTTGAGATGCCTCCTGCTACATTCTGTACAGAATCAATTCCCTACGTTGGCATTACCCAAATCAGGTTCAAGGGTCGAAGGGCATACCTTCCTCTCAGCCTGTCCGGCTGTTATCCTGTTCGGATAACAAAACCCTGCAAGCTCCCCACTGCTGTTTTATTGTCTGGTTTTATTATAGCGTCCGATCTGCCGCTATGCAATATGTTTTGCAATTGGATACATTATTCTTTGCCAATATCAAGAATACAATCTTCCGTTTATACCGGAGCCTGAATCTCCTCCACAGGCGTATCCCAGTCAAACAGAACATCCAGCTTTAGCTGTCCGTCATAATGCTCATGGTCTCCGGCAATCATTTCCGCTTTCTGCAGCCGATGCTGTTTATCAATCCATACCGTGTAATAAAATTCATTCCAGACGGTCGTCAGATACGATGTCTCGCCGCTTGCACGTATCTGAAACTTCCGGCACTTTACATCGTTCACCTTTTCCTTTTCCAGTTCTGTCACCTCTGCACCGGCAGGCAGAATCAGACAGCCCAGCGGATTGATTTCCTGCAGAAGATACTCGGTGGCCTCCAGATTCTGCCCGGTCATTTTCATCCAGCTCCCGCTCACAATATCCTGCCGGTAAAAAGTATCACCAATCTGGTAAACGTCCAGCTTTGAATCCACCACATCCACACTGCCGGACAGATGCACATTTTCACCATTTTTCTGTCCGTTCATGCGGCTTAAAAGCAGTTCCTCCCCATCCGCAATACGAATCGCTTCACTGGTATAACGATACATTGGCGCTTCTGCCGCATACATCATAGCCTCACCCACAACCTGCTCCGGAGGCGTGCGCCATTCCTTCCAGGCATCCAGCCCCACAGATACACTGCAGGCACCAAAAGCCAGCAGCATAATCATCAGCAGCAGATATTTCACTTTGCCGCCCAGTAAACTTTTCATCCATTCCAAAATAAAACCTCCCTGCAATCGTCTTTTTCTATACTTACGACTGCAGAGAGGTTTTTATGTTTGCTTTCTGTCAGATTTTTATAACCGTATCGTTACGCATTCCATACCAGTTTACCGTCAATCCATACTTTTTCAACCTGAATCTCTGGAAGTCTGTCTGCATCACAGGAAAGCGGATCGGTATCCAGCAGGATAAAGTCTGCCTTTTTCCCCGGAGCCAGAGAGCCAAGCATATCATCCAGACCATACTGCCATGCCGCATCAATGGTAACCGCTTTTAAAGCATCATATACTGGAATACACTGTTCTTCGCCCAAGATATCGCCGCTGAATGTCTTACGTGTTACGGCACTCCATACCGAGCTCAACGGATTCACTTTTGTTACAGGCGGATCATTATGCAGCGAGAATGGAATGTTCCGTTTTAAGGCCGAGCCGCACGGGTTGATACGATTTGCACGTTCCTCCCCGATAAACGAACTTTTATGCCGGTCACCCCATACATGCACATGAGTCGGGAAAAACGATGGATACAGATGCAGCGATTCCAATTTATCCAGCTGATCCTCCCGAATCATCTGGCTGTGAATCAGCAGGTTGCGCGGCTGAATATCGTTCAGATTTTTGCAGCCTTCTAATGCCTCTATGATGCTGTCAATCGTACCGTCCCCGTTGCCATGAATGGCAAATGTGCGGCCGGATGCAATAATTTCTTCAAACAGCTTGCGCAGCGACGCCACATCCCGAATCTGAAATCCCTTATAGTCTGCCGATTTTGCACGGCCTGCATGCTGAACCGTATACGGTTCGCTCAACCCGGCAGTATAAATCTGAATGCTGCCGTCCTGAATCAGTTTTACCGGCCCGTCGATATATTTTAACGGATCTTTTTTATTCATTTTCTTTGGCACTTTTTTGCCCATAGATGGACACACAATATACCGTACCGGGAATTTGCCAACCTTTTCTGCTGCACCGGTAAGCGATGCCATCGCATTGCCTCCGGCACCTTCACAAACCGTTGTTACCCCTTTTTCCATATACTGCTGACATGTTTTGCCGATGGCACCCGGCAGCTGCGAAATCATTTTTGCACTGGCAGCTTTCTTTAAAAACGGCCCCATTGCACCCATTTCCTCAAACACACCGGTTGGTTTTCCGTCGGCGTCACGATAAATCGTAGCACCTTCCGGATTGAAATCCGGCGCTGCCACACCGGCCAGTTCAATGGCTTTCGTATTGGCCGACATCATGTGCAGAGACGGATGCAGAATCATAATTCCCCGTTCTGTCGACACCTGATCTAAGTCTTTGGTTTCCGGCATACGGTATTCTTCAATTAACGTATCGTCAAAACCAAAACCAATCAGCATATGTTTCCCCGGCTCTGCCGCATCCGCTTCACGCAGTGTCTGAATTAAATCATCCATACAGGTAATCTTTCCTGCCGGTGCACAGCTTACATCCACAAACAT
>DAISWV010000218.1:0-3092 GCA_036826195.1 Peptococcaceae bacterium
GAAAATCCAAACAGTGATGCTGACTGGATTGCCAACGACCCTCGCGTGGTGGCAGACCATGCAGGCGATATGTTTAACACCTTTGATACCACCATTGAGCTGCCATGGGATTTTGTACAGCTGTATCACTTTATTGAAAGTGATGAATGGGCGCCAATGGTGCCGTCCAGAATTCCGGTATACCTGATTTCCGGCGACCAGGACCCATGCGGCAACTACGGCGAAGGGTTATACCATGTGGCAAACCTCCTGGCAAACAGCGGCAACAAAACACAGGTAAAAGCCTACTCCGGCTATCGTCACGAAATTCATAACGAGCTGGATATCCGTGATGAGGTAGAAGACGGGTTAATTGCGTTTATGGAACATGTACTGGGCCAGTAAGCGAGGCGATAAAAATGCACGAACTGGACAAGCAATTACATGAGATGAAACAGGCTATGATGCGCAGAACCCATCTTTTGGCTCGCATGAACACGCTTTTGGATCAGCGGGATGTATTGCGCGAAAAGGAGCAGAGGCTCTTTGAAAAGCTGAGCAAAGAGGAAGCCGATGTGGAAAAAATGGAAGGCGGAAGCCTTCGCAAATATATGTGCTATATCATGGGCAATTACGATGAAAAGCTGGATATCGAAAAGCAGGAGGCCTACGAGGCCCGGGTGCGCTACGATGCCGTATGCAAAGAGCTGGATGCCCTGATGGCCGATGTGGAAAAAACCGATGCTGAGCTGGACACCCTTGCCGATTGCGAGGCAGAGTATCAGCGGCTATTGCGTGAAAAAACCGCGCGGATTCATGCCGTGGATGCCGCTCACAGCGAAATGATTGTAGAGCTGGATGAAACCCTGCAAACGCTGGAAGGCCAGAAGCGGGAGCTGAGCGAAGCCATTACAGCCGGGGAACGGGCCATGCAGGCGGTAAAAGCCGTGGAAGCAGAGCTGGATAGCGCTTCTGAATGGGGCTTCTGGGATATGCTGGGCGGCGGCCTTCTGGTGGATATGGCGAAACACAGCCACCTGGACGCGGCACAGACACGCGTAGAACAGTTGCAGGTACACCTTGGCAGGTTCCGCACCGAGCTTGCCGATGTAGCTGTGAATGCCGACGTTCAGATTCAGATGGATAGCTTTTTGCATTTTGCGGATTTCTTCTTTGATGGCATTTTTGCCGACTGGGCCGTGATGGATCATATCGAGAACAGCCAGAAGCAGATTCGCAATGTTACCCGGCAGGTTGGAGAAGTTCTTCAAACGCTGGAAGCCATGCTGCAGGAAAACGAAACCACCCTTGCAGATATTCAGGCACAGCGGGATACGCTGATAGTGGAATATTAATACGATAGCAAAAGACGATTACGTTAGGTAGTCGTCTTTTTGTATGCCCGGATTGTATTTTTTATGTATTTGCACTGGTTATATTGACGTAGAACCACGCTGCTGTTACAATATCATTAAACGATATCATATAACGATATTGAGAGTTCAAATGGAGCGTTCAGAAAGGGGGCGTTTGTATGCCGAAGAAAGCACTGGAAAGTTTAACCGAGTCCATGTTTTATGTGCTGATGGCATTTCGGGGCGGAGCAAAATGCGGAATCGACGTGGCCGATTTTGTGGAACAGAAAACCAATGGCCTGTGCCGCCTTGGCCCTGCAACATTATATACGATTCTTGCCAAGTTCGAGAGCGAAAAATACATTACAGAAATTAAAGTAGATGGCCGCAAACGCACCTATGAGATAACCGATAAGGGCCTTGCCGCTTATTACGACGAAGTGGCGCGCCTGCGCCGCTGCCTTGCCGATGCTGACAGTGAAGGGGGTAACTTATGATGAAATGGAATGAAATTATGAAATACACGTTTCGATTAGTACCTTGCTCGATTTATCAAAATGAGATTATGGAAAGCTGGCTTGAGGAACTGGCCTTACAGGGGCTTATTTTAGAGAATATTTCTCATGGCATTGCAAAGTTCCGAAAAGAAGAGCCTCAAAAGATACGTTATCGGCTTACCGTTATTCCAGCCGAACGAATGGATGTATATGAATGGATTCCGGGAAAATCGGAGTTAATTAATCTCTGTGAAGCTGCCGGATGGAAGTATATTTGCCAGCGAGGACATTTTGGGATTTTTATGACAGCCGATGAAACGGTAGAGGAGCTTCATACCGAACCGGAATTACAGCACATGGATTTTAAAGGCTATGTGAAGTGGTCTGATTTATTCTGGCGAGGTCTACTGGTATTATCGTTCTGTTTTTTAATGTGGAAGAGCTTTTTTAAAGATGGTTTTTTAAGTATGTGGGCGCGGGTTGGCAGTGTTCTATTTTTCGCCTTGTTTGGCATTATGGTAGCAAATCTTTTTCTGGTTATGCGGCAATGGATATGTCCATTTATGTTATATCGAAAACTGAAACAAAGTGGTATCACGCACGAACGAAAACCGTGGCGCATGAATGCATTTGGTTATCGCTTTGTTATGGTTGGCCTGATATTGCTTTATACAATCGGCTTTGGCAACGCTTTTTATGCCCTTGTAACGGATGAATATAATCCAAAAGCATGGTCTCGAATATCATTAGAGGAATATCAGGAAACTCTTCCTCTTGCTACAATGGATGAGGTAATGCATTCTATGTTTCCAGATGCAGTAAAACAATCCACTGAATGGAGCGGGAAAGTTCTTAATGAGAAACGGTTCCTGACTCCTGTAATGTGTATCATTGAGGAAGAAGGGGTATATCGCATTACCGATGGAACAAGAATTGAATATTCTTTGCTGATAGAATATTATGAAACCCCATATCCATGGCTGGCACAGCAAATGGCTAAAGAACAATACAAATGTGACCAGCGTCTCAAATGGTATCATCCGGTAGACACACCGGAACTGGATGTGGACTATGCCGTGGCATATAAAGCGCTAATGCCTACGCTGCTTTTAGTGGAGGATAATAAATATGTAAAAGTTCAGTTATCCACTACGGCTGCAGAATATTACAGACAGATAGAACCATGGTGCTATGTGTATGCCGATAGCTTAAAGTGAGGTGACAGTCATGCAGGATAATAAAAATACAAAATATACAATAC
>DAISWV010000219.1:0-3082 GCA_036826195.1 Peptococcaceae bacterium
CGTTTTGCGATGATTTCTTCGCTTACGGATTTTGGAACTTCTTCGAAGTGGTCAGACTGCATGGTGTACATACCACGACCCTGTGTTTTGGAACGCAGGTCAGTCGCATAACCGAACATTTCAGACAGTGGTACGAAACCTCTGATAATCTGTGCGTTACCTTTTGCTTCCATACCTTCGATTCTACCACGACGGGAGTTCATATCGCCCATTACATCACCCATGTATTCATCTGGGATAGTAACTTCGATTTTCATGATTGGTTCCAGCAGAACTGGCTGTGCTTTTGCAGCACCTTCTTTGAAGGCCATGGAACCGGCAATTTTAAACGCCATTTCAGAAGAGTCAACTTCATGGTAAGAACCGTCTACCAGAGTAGCTTTGATGTCTACCATTTCATAGCCTGCTAAAATACCGTTCTGCATTGCTTCACGGATACCGTTTTCAATTGGCCCGATGTATTCTTTTGGAACTACACCACCAACGATTTTGCTTTCGAAAATAAAGCCTGTACCTGGTTCCAGTGGTTCTAATTCAACTACGGCATGACCGTACTGACCACGACCACCAGACTGACGTTTGAATAAACCAACGGATTTAACAGCTTTACGGATTGTTTCTTTGTAAGCTACCTGTGGTTTACCAACCTGACATTCTACTTTAAATTCACGTTTCAAACGGTCAGCGATGATATCCAGGTGTAATTCACCCATACCAGCGATGATTGTCTGGCCTGTTTCCTGATCGGTATATGCCTTGAAGGTAGGGTCTTCTTCAGCCAGTTTCGCCAGAGCAGTACCCATTTTTTCCTGGTCTGCTTTTGTGCTTGGTTCGATAGCAATGTTAATAACTGGTTCTGGGAATTCCATGGATTCCAGAATGATTGGAGATTCTTCTGCACACAGAGTATCACCTGTACCAGTGTCTTTTAAACCAACTGCAGCAGCGATATCGCCGGCATATACCATTTCGATTTCTTCTCTGTGGTTAGCGTGCATCTGCAGAATACGACCTACACGTTCTCTTTTGCCTTTAGTAGCATTCAGAACATAGGTACCAGCAGCTAATGTACCGGAGTATACACGGAAGAATGTCAGTTTACCAACATATGGGTCTGTCATGATTTTGAATGCCAGAGCGGAGAATGGCTCTTTATCGCTTGCATGACGTTCTGTTTCTGTACCGTCATCCAGAGTACCTTTGATAGCTGGAATGTCAGTTGGAGCTGGGCAGTATTCAACTACTGCGTCCAGTAACATCTGAACACCTTTATTTTTGAAGGAGGAACCACAGAATACAGGAATCATTTTTACTGCGCAAACAGCGGTACGGATAGCACCTTTGATTTCTGCGATTGTCAGTTCTTCACCTTCCAGGTATTTCATCATTAATTCTTCATCAGACTCAGCAGCTGCTTCTACTAATTTTTCTCTTAATTCAGCAGCCTGATCTGCATATTCAGCTGGAATTTCTACTTCGTTGAATGTGCCTTTGTCATCGATGAACATATGAGCTTTCATGGTAATCAGGTCGATGATACCATTGAAGTTATCTTCAGCGCCGATTGGCAGCTGCATTGCAATGGCATTGTGGCCTAAACGTTCTCTGATCTGTTCAACAACACTCAGGAAGTTAGCACCAGTTCTGTCCATTTTATTTACGTATGCCAGTCTTGGTACGCCATATTTGTCAGCCTGACGCCATACAGTTTCAGACTGAGGCTGTACACCACCTACTGCACAGAAAACCCCAACGGAGCTGTCCAGTACACGCAGAGAACGTTCTACTTCTACAGTAAAGTCTACGTGACCTGGTGTGTCGATGATGTTAATGCGATGGCCCAGCCATTCAGCTGTTGTAGCAGCGGATGTGATTGTGATACCACGTTCCTGCTCCTGTACCATCCAGTCCATAGTAGCTGCGCCATCATGAACTTCACCGATTTTGTGTACGCGACCTGTGTAGAACAGGATACGTTCGGTTGTGGTGGTTTTACCAGCATCGATGTGTGCCATAATACCAATATTTCTGGTTTTTTCTAAAGGAAAGGCTCTACCCACCGTTTTTCCTCCTTTTTAAGTTAACAGTGTTATCCTACCAACGATAATGTGCGAAAGCTTTGTTTGCTTCTGCCATTTTGTGAGTATCTTCTTTTTTCTTAACAGCGCCACCCATGTTGTTAGCGGCATCCATTAATTCGTTAGCCAGTTTCAGTTCGATTGTTTTTTCACCGCGTTTGCGAGCGAACAGTACAATCCAGCGAATACCTAAAGTCTGACGACGATCTGCTCTTACTTCGATTGGCACCTGATAGTTAGCACCACCTACACGACGAGCTTTTACTTCTAATACTGGCATTACATTTTTCAGAGCTTCTTCGTATACTTCTAAAGCGTCTTTACCAGTTTTTTCAGCAATAATATTGAAAGCCCCATATACTGCTTTTTCAGCTGCACCTTTTTTACCATCTAACATGATCTGGTTGATCAGTTTGGTAACTTTTTTACTATTGTAAATTGGGTCGGCTAAAACTTCTCTTTTTGGAGCTGCACCTTTTCTGGACATATTATCCCCCTCTCTGCTTTACTTCAAACAGCTTTTAAATTATTTTTTGTTTGCTTTTGGACGTTTTGTACCGTATTTAGAACGAGCCTGATTACGGTTGTTAACACCAGCAGCGTCCAGAGTACCACGAACCAGATGGTAACGTACCCCTGGTAAGTCTTTAACTCTACCACCTCTTACCAGAACAACACTGTGTTCCTGTAAGTTGTGACCAATCCCTGGGATGTAAGCTGTTACTTCGATACCGTTTGTTAATTTAACACGGGCTACTTTACGTAACGCAGAGTTAGGTTTTTTTGGTGTGGTGGTATATACTCTAGTACATACCCCTCTTTTCTGTGGATTATTTTTTAATGCAGGAGCAGTAGATTTTTTTTCTGCTACATATCTGCCTTGTCTAACCAATTGGTTAATTGTTGGCATGCTCTGCACCTCCTTCCTCAAGATTAAAAATGTAAGTAAATTTTAAACAACGCTCACGGGCGTATCGAGATTAAGCCCTACAAAAGCTGTACCC
>DAISWV010000220.1:0-3076 GCA_036826195.1 Peptococcaceae bacterium
TGTTGAGCAAAAGCATCAGCTTTCATGATTTAGGGTTACTGGTAGTGGATGAAGAACAGCGATTTGGAGTGACCCACAAAGAAAAAATCAAAGAGATGCGTTCCCAGGTGGATGTGCTGACATTATCCGCTACTCCGATTCCGCGTACACTGCATATGTCGCTTGTTGGGATTCGTGATATGAGTGTTATTGAAACACCGCCGCAGGATCGATATCCAATTCAGACTTACATTGTTGAACGGACTCCAGAACTGATGAAAGATGCGATTCGCCGGGAACTTGGAAGAGGCGGGCAGGTATATGTGGTGCATAACCGCATTGAGGATATTGATCGTTTAGCGGAAGAAATCCGTCTGCTGGTACCGGAAGCACGGATTCTGGTAGGGCATGGACAGATGAAAGAGCATCAGCTGGAACAGATGATGGTGGACTTTATTAATCACGAAGCAGATGTTTTAGTATGCACAACGATTATCGAAACTGGTCTTGATATTGCAAATGCCAATACAATGATTGTGGATGAGGCAGATAAAATGGGTCTGGCACAGCTTTATCAGCTGCGCGGCCGTGTGGGCAGAAGCAATCGGGTGGCATATGCATACCTGACGTATAAAAAAGATAAAACCCTGAGCCAGCTTGCAGAAAAACGCCTGGCAGCCATTCGAGAATATACCGAACTGGGTTCCGGCTTCAAAATTGCTATGCGTGATTTAGAAATCCGCGGTGCAGGGAATCTGCTCGGTGCGGAACAGCATGGACATGTAGCAGCTGTTGGTTTTGATTTATATTGTACGATGCTGGATGAGGCGATTCGGGAGTTAAAAGGTGAGAAGGCCGGTAAACGCCGTGAAGTAGAAATTGATTTGCAGGTAAGTGCCTTTATTCCGGAATATTATATTCGTGACAGTTCGGTAAAACTTGGCTTTTATCAGCGTATTCAGCAGGCAAGGGCAATCAGTCGCCTGCATCTGCTGGAAGATGAGATGATAGATCGTTTTGGAGATGTGCCGGCGGAAACCTGGAATCTGATTCGCGTTGCAGAACTGAAAATATATTGTCTGGACATTGGAATTCGCAGCCTGAAACAAAAAGGCGGCGTGGTACATTTGCGTTTTGAGCCGGACACCGGCATGGATATGCAAAAACTGATGGAACTGATGAAAAAATACAAACGGCAGCTTACCTATGGCAGTGACGGTGGCGAACTGGTGGTTCGTATCACAGTTGGCAGTGCTGATGCTGAAAAATGTTTAGATTTAGTGAAAGCGGTTCTGTTAGATATGGTTTCCATTGTGCAATAATAGCGGTTCTGGTATAATGAATAAAAATGTCGAATAAGACATCATAGAAACGAAGGAGAGACGATACGATGAAGAAAAAAGTAGCAATATTGGCATTAGGAGCATTTTTAATGACCGGGCTGTTTGGCTGCGGCGATAAAGTGCCGGAGGGAACCGTTGCAACCGTAAATGGGACTCCGATTTCACAGGAAGTACTGGATGAAAATTATAATATGGTGCTGCGTCAGTATGAATCTTACTATGGGCTGGATGTAACAGCGGATGATCTGAAACTGGAAGTAAGAAATGCGATGCTGAATGAACTGATTATGAATGAACTGCTGCTGCAGGAAGCAGAAAAACGGGAAATCGCAGTCAGTGATGAAGAAGTAACCGCATATATTGATGCTATGGTAACAGACAATTATGGCGGCAATCAGGCTGATTTTGAAGCAGCTCTGGAACAGGTTGGCATGACTGCGGAATATTATCAGGATTCTGTTAAAGAGTCGCTGATTATCACAAAACTGCAGAATGACCTGGTGAACAATCCTGAAACTGTGGATGTAATCAAAGCACGTCATATTCTGGTAGAAACTGAGGAAGAAGCACTTGCGGTTATTGCAAAACTGGATGAGGGTGAAGAGTTTGCCGCACTGGCAAAAGAATATTCTCTGGATGGCTCCGCTGCAAATGGCGGTGATTTAGGTTATTTTGCAACAAACGGTGCAACAACATCTAAAATGGTAGATGAGTTTACAGCAGGTGCTGTAGCATTGGAAATTGGTGAATATTCTAAAGCTCCGGTAGAAAGTCAGTTTGGCTATCATATTATTCTGGTGGAAGATAAACAGGCCGAAGTAAATCTGCTGGAAGACGGTGAAAAATACAACGAAGTATTATCCGGCATTTATCGATATGGTCTGGATAATCTTGCGGCAAGCCTGATGAAAACAGCAGAAATTGAAGTACTGATTGATACTGCTGCCGTTCCGGAACATCCAAAAGCAGAAGACAGCCAGAACGAAAGCAGTCAGACAGAAGAAAACGCGGAATAAGGGGGAAGTTTGTATGCAGCAGGCAGAATTAATCGACAGCACAGAAAAATTAAAGGAACTGGAAAGTGCGGCCAACGAAGGCTTTGCCCGTGCCCAGTTTAATCTGGCCGTTTGTTATGAACAGGGCAAATGGGTAGAACAGGATATGGAAAAGGCCATTGAATGGTATAAAAAATCTGCGGAACAGGGTAATCTGAATGCCTGCTATCTGCTGGGCAGCCGTTATTACAACGGGGATGGCGTGGAACAGGATTTTGAAAAAGCGTTTGAAAACTTCAAAGTGGCTGCACAGAAAGGCCATATTATCGCACAGCAGTTTTTAGGCGAATGCTATACGTTTGGTCAGGGTACCGAACAGAATCTGGAAGAGGCGGCAGAATGGTATCTGAAAGCAGCCATGCGCGGTTCTCTGGAAGCACAGGTAAACCTGGGGATCTGCTACAGCCAGGGCCTTGGTGTGGAACAGGATTATGCAGAAGCAATCAAATGGTTTAGCGGTGCAGCAGAAGCGGGGCATCCGGCTGGCAAAATGAATCTGGCAATCTCCTATTTTGAAGGCGAAGGCGTAGAACAGGATAAAGCAAAAGCAGTGCAGCTGCTGGAAGAAGCCGTGCCTTACATGGCAGATGCACAGTTTTTATTAGCGCAGTGTTATGAAAATGGTGAAGGCACCGAAAAAAATATCGAGAAAGCAAAAGAACTGTATCAGCAGGCGGCAGAGGCTGGCATTGTAGAAGC
>DAISWV010000221.1:0-3048 GCA_036826195.1 Peptococcaceae bacterium
GCTGGTGCGGCAGTGGTCAGAAATATAAAAAATGTCATCTTGCAAACGATGCAAAAGTAGCCACCTTTGCATTAAAAGGTGCCGAGGTGCCGGATTTTGATGTAATCCGCACAATCAAAGAACTGGAAGGAATTCGGGCAAGTGCAGCCATCAATACAGCGGTGCTGGATCATGTAGCCGCTCATATTCGCCCTGGTATGAGTACCGAGGAAATCAATACTCTGGTACATGATTTTACTGTGGCACAAGGCGCTATTCCTGCTCCGTTAAATTATGAAGGGTTCCCGAAAAGTGTATGCACCTCTATCAACAACGAAGTCTGCCACGGGATTCCATCGCCAGATATTATCTTAAAAGAAGGCGATATTGTAAATGTAGACGTATCTACCATCTATAAGGGCTTCTATTCCGATGCATCCCGTATGTTTTTAATTGGCGATGTTTCTCCAGAGCGGAAACGTCTGGTAGAAGTTGCAAAAGAATGTTTAGATGCAGGCCTCGCTGCAGTTCGTCCATGGGGATGGATGGGTGATGTTGGCGCTGCGGTACAGGAATGCGCTGAAGCCAACGGATGCTCGGTTGTTACGAAATTTGGCGGCCACGGCTGCGGTGTAGAATTCCATGAGGAGCCATTTGTAGCTCACGTTGGGAAACGCGGCACCGGCTGTCTGTTAGTGCCTGGCATGACATTTACCATTGAACCAATGATTAACGCCGGGGATTCTGATTTATTTATCGATGAAAAAAACGGCTGGACTGCCTACACAATCGACGGAAAAGATTCGGCTCAGTGGGAACACATGATTCTGGTGACCGAAGATGGTTTTGAAATTCTGACCTACTGATACTGATTGGAGGCCGCTATGTTTTACGAAAAAAACGAATACAAAACAATTAAAAAGAAAACTTCTCGCGACTCCGTTCTCTGCTTCGGCAAATGCAGCGGGCATAAAGGCATCGATGAAAAAGACCCTGTTGGCATTTTAGTTGCCGATAAAGGTATTTTTCTGGAACGGGCCAAAGGAGAAGACGCCATCGTTCTGATGGAACATATTCAAGGTTACAAACAGACAGAAAGTACTGTTGTGCTGAAAACCGCAGACCCGGATGCAAAAAAACTGACGCTGCACATTCGTCTGAAAGGCTCCCGGGAAAAAGTCTGTAAAGTGCTGGATAAATACATGCCGAAACAGACAGCAGAATAATCTATGACATCATAAACCGGTACGCGAACTGCAGTACCGGTTTTTTATTGCCTGTCTGTGCTGTCCATGCTAAAATAAATACATCAAAAAATTTATAGAGAGGATGTTGTAAATGGAAGCTTTTTTGAACCAGATTATTGAAATCTGTACCAACATCGGTTCCAAACTGTTACTGGCCATTATCGTTTTCCTGATTGGGAAAATGTTAATCGGCAAAGTTATGACCATTTTAGAAAGAAATCCGATTATGGATACACTGGATGGCGCAGTCCGCACTTTTACAATAAGCGCAGCAAAAGGCGCTCTGTATGTTGTTCTGGCGGTTACCATTATTAATATTATGGGTGTGCCAATGGCATCGGTTATTACTGTTATTGCATCGGCCGGTGTGGCTGTAGGCCTTGCTTTGCAGGGTGCCTTATCCAACCTTGCCGGCGGTATTATGCTGGTAATTTTTAAACCATTCCGCGTAGGTGATTATGTAGACGCAGCCGGTGTCTCCGGTACTGTAAAAGAAGTAACCTTATTCTATACCGTACTGATTACCGTAGATAATTGCCGCATCACCATTCCAAACGGCACCTTAATGAATGCAAATGTTGTGGATTATTCCACCGAAGAAACACGCCGTGTGGATATCAATTTCGGATGCGCAAAAACCGAAAAACCATCCAACATTCAGAACATTGCAATGAATGTCTTAACCGCTCATCCAAAAACATTAGATGACCCTGCACCAATTGTATATGTAACCGGCGGCACCAATGAGGCAATGCAGTTTTCTGCCCGCGCCTGGTGCAAAACCGAAGATTACTGGGATGTTTATTTTGAACTGACCCAGAGCATCACCGAAGCCTTAGGCGAAGCCGGTATAAACGCTCCTGCTATGCGTGTTATTGCAGATAAATAAGAATAAACAGACAAACGCTCCGAAAATTTCGGAGCGTTTGTTTTTATAACTACAACTATAAAACAGATTCGTTTATTTTCTTTCCATCTTCACAATATCTTCATATTTTTTTCATCAAAATGAATACTCAACTGCGTATTTTTCTGATACAATAAACATAATACGGCCTATGGAAAGGAAGCGTTTTATGAAACGGCTTATCGGTTTATCTTTAATTCTGGCATTACTTCTTACAGGATGCGGCGGTGGAGAAAAAATCTCTGTACAGACACCAGAGGATACTATTCATACAGCATTTACAGCTTTAAAAGAACTGGATATGGATACCTTCAATAACTGCACCAATAATAAAATTGCCGGTGGTTATCGTATGCTGGATGATTTATTTAACCGGCAGGCAGAAAACGAAACCTATCATCAGCTGGCTCAGGTTATGGTTGAAAATCTGTCATGGGAGATTCATTCCGTTGAAATTCGGGAAAACAGCGCCATGGCAAATGTCACCATTCACAATAAAGACTTTTCCGATTCCATCGGCATGTTTGTAGCCGATCTGATAAAAAAAGTAAACCAAAACCAGAAAGACGGCATGAATCTTTCCACCTTAATTCGTACAACAGTAGAAGAAGTCAAAAATAATCCGGAAGCTGCATTAACTTACCTGAAAAACTGCAAAAATGAATTTTCCATAGACACAACCATCAACTTGAAAAAAAGTGACAACGGCTGGCAAATTCAGCTGGACGAATCCCTATGTGACAGTCTGACTGGACATTTAGGCAGCAAAGATTTTTCGGAACATGTTTCTGCAAAAGTAACCGCAACCGAAGAACTTCTGGAGCGAAATCTGGAACGCTGGGGCATATCAGAACAGACTGGCGAATGGACAAAACAACTGGAAGACAAATTAAATAACTTACTTCACTAAAAAAA
>DAISWV010000222.1:0-3033 GCA_036826195.1 Peptococcaceae bacterium
ATGAGCATGCTGAAACCTATATTATAGGTGAAGCAGCCAAATCCTTTATCCATCCCGAACTGGAATTTGCCGTAGCAGGCGTTTTTGGAGAATAGCATATTGTAGTAACAGGCAGTCGGATTATCCGGCTGCTTTTTGTTTGTTTCGGACTTGACCGATATGTTGCATTGTAGTATGATTAATCATACTTATCATACCAGTTATACTTTGTGGGAGGTAAAAATATGAAAGTTCAGGATGGTAAATTTGCATGGATGGTCAAAATAGGTGAGAAAGGTCAGTTTGTGATTCCGAAAGAAGCAAGAGATATGTTTGACCTTCAACCGGGAGAGGAGATTCTGGTACTTGGTGATGAAAAGCGGGGGATAGCTATTCTTGCAAAAGAGATGCAGAAAGAATACATTGCACGCATTTTTTCGGAAATCGAGGACTGAAAGCAGGTGAAATAACATGTTGAAAATTGTTTTCTTTTGTATACCTGCACACGGACATACCAATCCTACATTAGAAGTGGTAAGAGAACTGACAACAAGAGGTCATCAGGTCTGGTACTATTCCTATAATATGATGAGGGAAAAAATAGAATCTACCGGCGCCGTTTTTGTATCCTGTGATGACTGCGATATGGAGACGAACCTGTCGACGAAAGATGCGGCACGTATGGGAAAAGATCTGGCGTTATCCACCAGAATTCTTGTGGACACAACACTTGCTCTTGACGATAAAGTCTGTGCGGATATGGAACGGTTAAAACCGGATTGTATTGTTGCGGATTCCATGGCAGCCTGGGGAAAAGCGGTTGCAATGAAACAGGGAATTCCTTTTGTATCTTCCACTACAACCTTTGCGTTTAATCAGCACTCGGCAAAAATTATGAAGCAGAGCTTTGGCGACTTTTTAAAGATGCTGTTATTCATGCCGGAAGTATCGAAACAGATTAAGCGACTGCAGAAAAAGGGCTATCCGGTAAAAAATATTCTCGACATCCTTCAAAATGATAATAACACACACACTATTGTATATACATCACCGGAGTTTCAGCCCTGTTCCGAAACGTTTTCAGACAGATTCGCCTTTGTCGGCCCTTCTATTCGTCCGGCAGTAGAGGAAATAAAAAAGACAGGGGATAAGCTTGTTTATATTTCCATGGGAACAGTCAATAATGACAGGATGTTATTATATAAAAACTGTATTTCCGCTCTGGCAGATACCGGATATCAGGTAATATTATCCGTAGGGAATCTGGTACCGGTTGAAGATTTTGGAACACTGCCGGAAAATATATCCGTTTTCTCACATGTAGACCAGATTGCTGTGCTTCAGCAGGCAGATGTTTTTGTATCACACTGTGGCATGAATAGTGCCAGTGAAAGTCTTTATTTCGGGGTTCCGCTTGTTATGCTGCCGCAGACAGCGGAGCAGAGCGGCGTAGCTGAACGCGTATATCAGCTTGGTGCCGGTATCAAACTGGCTAAAACCGATGAGGCATCTATACTGTATGCAATTAATACCATGCTGACAGATGACACCTATAAGCAGAATGCGATGGCTTTGTCGGAAAGTTTTAAACAGTGCAGCGGGGCGAAAGGTGCTGCAGATAAAATTATCGAGGTATGCAAAAACAGAACATAATGGTATGTGTTTAAGGTTCTCCAGTCAAAGTTGGGGAACCTTTTTCTGTTTTCAGGATTTAGAGGCATTTCTGAGCGAAGGAATAAAAAATGCAGATTGCTTCACATGTTGAAAATTTCCTTGACATTATCTGTCTAATGCAGTAGACTAAATTTGTCTAATGAAGTAGACAAAAGGAGTGATTTTTATGGAAACGCCTAAAATTTTTGATAGCGAATACAGATTTGCAAGTATTGTGTGGGCGCATGAGCCGGTTACTACAAAAGAGCTGGTGAAATTGTGCCAGGACGAGCTGGAATGGAAGCGCACCACAACGTATACGGTGCTAAAACGCTTATGTGAGCGAGGGATCTTTCAGAATGAGAATTCGGTGGTAACATCGCTGATACCAAAGGAAGAGATTCAGAAAGGGGAGAGCCGTCAGTTTGTGCAGCGTACCTTTGGGGGGTCATTGCCAGGCTTTATTGCCGCATTTTTAGGCAACGACAAACTGACCGAACAGGAGGCAGAAGAGCTGAAAGCTATGATTGACCAGCACAGGGAGGGCTAGCCTATGACAGCATTGGAACAATTATTTTTAGATGTAGTCAATTTATCACTCACAGCCAGCTGGGTGATTGCAGTCGTGTTGCTGCTGCGCTTTGTATTAAAGCCGGTGCCGAAAAAATATGTATGCCTGTTATGGTTTGTGGTACTGTTTCGATTACTCTGCCCGGTAACACTGGAAAGCGAGTTCAGCCTGGTACCGCAGCATGAGGAAGTCAAGTACGAGATTGTGTATACCACGCCGCAGGTGGAAACGAATTCCGAGCCGGTAAACAATGTATTAAACCAGACGGTGAATCCGGCATTAGAGCAGACCTCGGCTCCAAACCCTATGGGCAGTGTGAATCCGCTGCAGGTGTATATCTTTATGGCCGCGTGGATTTGGATAATCGGCATAGCTGTATTATGCAGCTATACGCTTATCAGCTGGGTTCGGCTGCGGCATCAGCTGGCGGAATCCATCCCCGATGGGGGCAATGTATATGTAAGCGATGCCATTACCTCGCCATTTGTGTTTGGCATCGTAAAGCCCAAAATCTATCTGCCTTACGGCTTGGAGGATGACGAGCACCGGTGGGTATTATTGCACGAACAGAGCCACATTGCGCGCAGGGATTATCTGGTGAAGCCATTATTCTGGATAGCGGTTATCGTTCACTGGATGAATCCGCTTGTATGGATTGCGTGGTTCTGTTTCGGTCGTGATTTGGAATTAGCCTGTGATGAGCGAGCAACAGCCTCTATGAATAAAAATGAAAAATGGAACTACAGCAATACGCTTCTTGCTCTGGCTGCAGAAAAACGCACATTTGAGTGCCCGGTGGCATTCAGCAACAACGGCGTGCGGCAGAGAAT
>DAISWV010000223.1:0-3010 GCA_036826195.1 Peptococcaceae bacterium
GCGGAACCGCAGTGGTTGTAAGCAAATACTAATTTGATTTCTGGCTCTGGAGAATGAATAAATCCCCGTCGCTTGAACTTCTTAAAGCAGAGGCCGAAGGCAGCCTGTCTAAGGGTGCGAAGCATGCCGTTTTACGGCACTTATGCCCTTGACAGTCTGTTTCGGTTCTGCTAAAAAGAGTCCGGCGACGGGGAATTTTTATAATCTTCAGAGCTTCGGGGTATGGGGCAGAGCCCCTAGGAGTTTACATACATTGATGACGAAATGACAGGATGACGAGATTATTTATATCTTCTTCTGTTTTTTAAAATTTTTTAAAAAGATATAGGAGATAAGTTGTCATCTCGTCACTATTCCCATGGTTGAGCGAAATTTTCGTCATAAAGTCGTCATCTTTTCGTCATCGGGCGAAAAAGTCGTCATTCTGATATGGAATAGGCAAATAAAAAAACGAGCAACCGAAATTGCTCGTTTTTGTCAGCTTGTCTGTAATCGGAATTATTTGCCGATGTAAGCAGCCAGGTCAACAACGCGGCAGGAGTAACCCCATTCGTTGTCGTACCAAGCCATGATTTTCAGCATGGTGTCATCCATAACCATGGTGGACAGACCGTCAACGATACTGGAACGATCATCGCCATTGTAATCGATGGATACCAGTGGTTTGTCGGAGTAGCCCAGGATACCTTTCATTTCGCCTTCGGAAGCAGCTTTTAATAAAGCGTTTACTTCTTCTGCAGTTACTTTTTCTTCTAATTCGAATACAACGTCAACCAGAGATACGTTTGGTGTTGGAACACGCAGAGCCAGCCCGGTCAGTTTGCCTTTCATTGCAGGGATAACTTCACCTACAGCTTTTGCAGCACCGGTGGTGGTTGGAATGATGGACTGTGCGCAGCCTCTTGCACGACGATAGTCTTTGTGACGGTTGTCCAGGTTTTTCTGGTCGTTGGTGAAAGAGTGAACAGTTGTCATAACACCGTGTTTGATGGTGTAGTTGTTGTTGATTACTTTTACAACTGGAGCCAGGCAGTTTGTGGTGCAGGAAGCGTTGGAGATAACCTGCATGTCTGGTGTGTAGATTTCTTCGTTTACGCCCATAACGATGGTAGCGTCAACATTTTTACCAGGTGCGGAGATGATAACTTTTTTAGCACCGTTGTCTAAGTGAACCTGGCAGTCTTCTTTGGTTTTGAATTTACCGGTGCAGTCGATAACTACATCAACGCCCAGTTCGCCCCAAGGCAGATTTTTTGGATCACGGTCGCTTAACAGGCGGATTTTTTTACCGTCTACTACCAGAGAATCTTCTGTGTAGGAAACTTCGCCTCTGTAGGTGCCGTGTGTGGAGTCGTACTGGAACAGGTGTGCAGTACCTTCTGGATTGGATGTGCTGTTGATTGCTACAACTTCCACATCTTCGTGCTGCATTGCTACACGCACGCATAAACGACCGATACGACCAAACCCGTTAATCCCAATTTTAGTTGCCATAATGATGAAACCTCCGTTTGTTATATATAGTGTTTAAAAAGAAATACACAATAAATCAATCCTATTATAATACTAATTCTATCGCAAATAAAGACCTTGACAAAGAGAAAAACGAAAACTATAATTAAAAGATATGCAAGTTACTATATTTATTGAATGTAAGGAGCGTTATAAAGTGAGCGAACAGGATGTAATTTTAACGCGTGAAGGTCTGGAACAGCTGGAACAGGAACTGGAACATCTGCGTACAGTAAAACGGACCGAGGTAAAAGAACGTTTAAAAGAAGCTATCGCATTAGGGGACTTAAGTGAAAACTCTGAATACGATGATGCGAAAAACGAACAGGCTTTCATGGAAGGCCGCATTCTGGAACTGGAAAAAATGATTCGCAACGCGAAAATCATTGAAGAAGGTGAACAGCAGGAAGGTGCTATCACTGTAGGTTCTCTGGTAACTGTAAAAGATATCGAGTTTGACGAAATTACTGAATACAGACTGGTTGGTACTGTAGAGGCCGACCCTATGAACAACCGTATTTCCAATGAATCTCCAGTAGGGAGAGCGCTGTTAGGTCACAAAGCAGGCGAAATTATCGATGTAGAAGTGCCTGCCGGCATTATTCAGCTGGAAATCGTAAGCATCAGCAAGTAAGTACTGCTGAAATCCAGAAGGAGGGAACATCATGGCAAAACAAACACAGGAAGAAAAACGTGAAAATGAATTAATCAAAGTTCGTATGGATAAAATGGAAGCTTTGCGCGAAAAAGGTGTAAATCCTTTTGGTCAGCGGTTTGAACGTACACATCATGCACAGGACGTTCTGGACAATGCGGAAGCGCTGATGGCTTCCGGAGAGGAAGTAATCGTTGCAGGCCGTCTGATGGCAAAACGCGGTCAGGGGAAAGCAGGCTTTGCAAATGTGCAGGATTTAAGCGGCAGAATTCAGATTTATTCTCGTTTAGATGTAGCTGGTGAAGACAGCCACGGCTTCTTCAAAAAAGCAGATATCGGTGATATCGTAGGGATTCGCGGTGTTGTATTCTTAACTGAAAAAGGCGAATACACCATCTCTGTTCGTGAATTCACTCCGTTAACCAAATCTCTGCGTCCGCTGCCTGAAAAATATCATGGTCTGACCGACGTGGAAATGCGTTATCGTCAGCGTTATGTAGACCTGATTATGAATCAGGAAGTGCAGAACACCTTTATCATGCGCAGTAAAATCGTGCGCTATGTGCGTGAATTCTTAGACAATAAAGATTTCTTAGAAGTAGAAACACCAGTACTGCACGGCATTGCCGGCGGTGCGAATGCGCGTCCGTTTATTTCCTACCACAATGCACTGGATATGCAGCTGTACATGCGTATTGCGCTGGAACTGCACCTGAAACGCTTAATTGTAGGCGGTATGGAAAAAGTATACGAACTGGGCCGTGTATTCCGTAACGAAGGGATTGATACCCGTCATAATCCAGAATTCACTCTGATGGAAGTATACCAGGCGTATGCAGACTA
>DAISWV010000224.1:0-2998 GCA_036826195.1 Peptococcaceae bacterium
GAGTATTGTATTTTTTAATCTGCAGGTCTATGGATTTGCCCTTCTGTGGCTTGTGGGCTTATGGTTTTTAATTCTCATCATGATTCTGCAGTTTTACCGTGTGGATAAAAAAGCTGCCTGGATGCAGATTCCGTATCTGCTTTGGGTGAGTTTTGCAGGCTATTTAAATTATATGGTATGGATGTTAAATTAGAGCCGGAAATGATTTCCGGTTCTTTTTTGTTGTGTGCGAATGCTGGTTATGATATAATACGAATGAATGTTCGATATTGAGAAAGGAGAGATATGCATATGGAACAGCAGATGAAAAGCCGGGTTTATGCGGCTATTGATTTAAAGTCGTTTTATGCTTCGGTGGAGTGTGTGGATTTAAATCTGGATCCGCTTGTCACCAATCTGGTAGTGGCGGATAAACGACGATCGGAAAAAACAATCTGCCTTGCGGTATCTCCTTCGCTCAAAAGTTATGGAATCGGGGGCAGAGCCCGTTTATTTGAAGTGGTGCAGAAAGTGCGAGAGGTGAATACCAAAAGGCGGCAAAAAGCTCCAGGGCATAGCTTTACAGCAAAGTCCTGTTATAATCCGGATATATTAAATAATCCATCCCTGGAGCTGGATTATATTGTGGCAGTGCCGCGTATGGCCCGTTATATTGAGGTCAGCACACAAATTTATGAAACGTATCTGCAGTTTGCCGCTCCTGAGGATATTCATGTGTATTCTATTGATGAAGTATTTGTGGATATTACGGATTATCTACATGGGGCAGGCTGCTCGGCTCGGGAATATGTAAAGCGAATGATACAGGCTGTGTACAAAAAAACAGGGATTACCGCAGCGGCAGGGCTTGGAACAAATCTGTATCTGTGCAAAGCAGCTATGGATATTGTAGCAAAGCATGTTATGCCAGATGAAGATGGGGTTCGTATTGCCTGGCTGGATGAAATGAGCTACCGGCGTATGCTATGGAATCATAAACCGCTTACGGATTTCTGGCGTGTAGGCAGAGGCTATGCGAAAAAACTGGAGGAAGTTGGCTTATATACGATGGGCGATATTGCTCGCTGTTCTCTTGGCAAAGAAAAGGATTTTTACAATGAGGATCTGTTATATAAACTGTTTGGAGTAAATGCGGAGCTGTTAATCGACCATGCATGGGGTTATGAACCATGTACCATGGCAGATATTAAAGCATATAAACCGGAAGCAAGCAGTTTAGGGGCAGGTCAGGTGCTGCCGCACGCCTATACCAGTGAAAAGGCTCTGCTTGTGGTAAAAGAAATGGCTGATTCTCTGGCGCTGGATTTAGTGGAAAAAGGGCTTGTAACAAAGCAGCTGGTGCTGACTGTTGGTTATGATGCTGTGCAGAAAAGCTACACAGGGGAATATGCAGTCGATGATTATGGCAGAAATATTCCCAAACATGCCCATGGTACCGTTAATTTAAAGCAGCACACGTCCTCATCACAGGTTTTTATGGAAGAAGTGGAACTGTTGTATCATCAGATTGTGAATCCGGATTTGATGGTTCACCGCCTCAGCTTAACAGCCAGTCATGTGGTGCCGGAACATATGGTTCTGCAGAAAAAAACAATGGAGCAGCTGAATCTGTTTGTTGATTACGAGGAAGAAGCAAAACGCCAAAAGGATGAGGCGGAATTGATGGAGAAAGAAAAACGAAAACAGAAAGCGATGCTTGCTATTAAACAGAAATATGGTAAAAATGCCATCCTGCGCGGAATGAGCCTTGAGGAAGGAGCAACAGCGCGGGAACGCAATCAGCAGATTGGGGGGCACAAAGCATGAGAGAAACTCATAATTATGATGACATCATTCATTTAGAGAGACCGGTGTCGAAAAAACATCTGCCTATGGATATACAGCACAGGGCAGCGCAGTTTTCACCTTTTGCAGCCCTCACAGGTCATAGCGATGCTATTCGTCAGACAGAAGCACAACATCTTGCAGAGCTCGAAAAAAACCGCAACCAGCGGCGTTAAAAGTGTTTTCTTGAATTTTGCATCGGTTCGCACTATAATAAACATAGTTTGAAGAATAGCAGAATGTGATTGAAATTACAGAGAAAAGAGTGTGAAATCATGCAGGCAATTATGGAAACGATTTTTGATATTGGCTATTTGGGTGCTGTGATTATTTTAGGGGTACTTATGTTAAAAAACTGCAGAGGCGACCGGCAGTTTTTTCTGTTCGGGATTATGGGCGTGCTGCTGGGTGTTGGTGATGCCTTTCATCTTGTACCGCGTATTATGGCTCTGCATGCTGGTGATATGGAAAGCTATGCCGCAGCGCTTGGAATCGGCAAAATGATTTCCTCCATTACCACCGCTGGTTATTATGTGCTTTTGTATCATGTATGGCGAATCCGCTATCATATTACCGATAAAAATGAGTTGACCATTGCTGTGTACGTAATGCTGGCGCTGCGTATTGTGTTATGTCTGCTTCCGTTTAATCAGTGGACAAGTCTGAATGCACCGTTAAGCTGGGGCATTTATCGCAATATTCCGTTTGTGATTCTGGGTATTATTCTGATGGTGGTTTTATACCAGAGTGCCAAAAAAGAGCAGGATACTGCATTTCAGTGGATGTGGCTTACAGTGGTAATCAGTTTTGCGTGCTATATTCCAGTGGTATTATTTGCGGAAACAGTACCTGCAGTCGGCATGCTGATGCTGCCGAAAGCCTGTGCCTATGTATGGGCTGTGGTGATGGGATATCGTGCTATGAAACAGAAACAGGTGCTGAGCGGTTATCTGGATCGGTTTAAAGTAATTCGTTAATATTGTAGAAAACTTTGTAAGAAAGCCCGTGCGAAAATATGCACGGGCTTTTTATGTGTCTGCTTGAGCGGATATTGACTTGAATGAATAATTATAAAGAAATGACACGCGTTGCGATTGTTTGAGTGAATTTACGGTCGTGTTCTACAAAAAGCAGAGTAGGCTGATACTGAAGAAGTACTTCTTCCAGTTGAAAG
>DAISWV010000225.1:0-2989 GCA_036826195.1 Peptococcaceae bacterium
CAGCTAACGAGAAACAAATCGTTAATGCAAACGGAATGATAATCTGCTCTGTCATGCCGCCTACGAACACAAACGGCAGATATACCGCTACGGTTGTCAAGGTAGATGCGGTAACCGCGCTGACAACTTCCTGTGTCCCTTCTACCGCTGCCTGGTATTTGTTCTTGCCCATGCTGCGGTGACGATAGATATTTTCCAGTACTACCGTGGAGTTATCCACCACCATACCTACCGACAGCGCCAAAGCCGCCAGCGTTACCAGGTTTAACGTATAGTCCCCGAAGTACATCATCACAAATGTAGAAATAATCGAAAGCGGAATTGCCACACCAATGATAATGGTACTGCGGAAATTTCCCAGGAAGATAAAGATAACCAGCATTGCAATTACAACTGCTAAAAACAGGTTGCTTACTACATTATCTACCGACTGGTTAATCATATCTGCAGAACTGTATACAACCGAAATATTGATATCTTCGTAAAGTTCCTCATCCAGTTCCGCCAGTGCCTTCTGCACTTCACGGTCTACGTCAACGGTGTTGCCGTCACTTTCTTTCTGAATGGATAACGAAATAACTTTCTCACCGTTCATCGTTACGATGGATTCTTCATCGGATAAACCTACCTGAATATCCACAACGTCGCCCAGACGAACAGTGCCGCCGGTCGGCAGGCTCACCTGGGTATCAGCCAGATGTTCTACGCTCTCATACTGGCCCAGTGTACGCACTAAAATCTCCTGCGACCCCTGTGTAATGTATCCGCCAGGATGGTTGGCATTTTCACTCATGACAATCTGTGTGATGGTGCCGGTATTCAGGCCATAAGCGCTCAGCTTATACGGGTCGGCAGTAATGGTAACCTGCTGTTCCCGGCCGCCGGATACATCCACCGAGGCAACCCCTTCAATACGTTCCAGTCGAGGCGCTACTTTATCCTCTACAATTTTTTTAACATCTTCCAGACTGCGATCACCGTTTACACCCAGTGTGATAATCGGCATACTGTTAATATCCAGTTTCAGAATCGTAATGTCCTGTGCCTCTTCGGGCAGTATCATCTTGGCAAATTCCAGCGCATCGCGCACATCATTGGTTGCCGAGTCCAGATTGGTGCCATAGTCAAACATAATCATAACAACCGAGTTTCCGGCCGAGCTGATAGATGTAATGCCACTCATACCGGAAATACTGGCCATAGAACTTTCAAGCGGCTTTGTAACCCGTTCTTCTACTTCTTCCGGCCCTGCACCGTCATAATTTGTCATAACCGCCATAATCGGCAGATCCATTTTCGGCATCAGGTCAATGGACATTCGTGTGAAAGAAACCACCCCGAATAAAATCAGCACCAGTGCCGCCATGGCAATGGTAACCGGCCGTTTTACGGAAAATTTACCAATATTCACGACCAATCACCTCACTCTGTTTTTTCTGCCGCTGCATCTTCTCCGTCAGCAGACTGTTCTTCTGCATCTTCTGTATCAGCTGCATCTGTTTTACCATCCAGATTCAGCTCCTGTTCTACACCGTCCAGTGTGATAACGGTTACCGGTTCCCCTTCTACAAGGTTGCCGTTCCCTTTCACCACAATTTTGTCACCGGCTTTCAGGCCTTCGGTAACAACATAATTATCTCCATCGTTGATACCCAGCGTCAGCTGCACTTCTTTTACAGTGCCGTCTTCCTGTGTAATAAACGCAATTGGTTTTGCTTCTTTATAAACGATAGCATCTACCGGAATTACCAGTACATCGTCAGCGTGGTCAACGGCCACCTGCACTTCTGCATACATCCCGGCTACCAGAGCATCATCTTTATTGTTCATAGCAATGGTAATTGGATATGCTTTGGTCTGCGTATTCATCACTTTGCTGATTTCTGTAATGGTACCGCTCATCCACTGGTCCGAAACAGAATTGATTTTCAGCAGAACTTCCTGTCCGATTTTAATTTTGCTTACATTCTGCTCGTTAATCCCTGCAGAGATTTCCAGTGTATCCACATTGGCAATCTCAAACATTGGCGAGCTGGCAGTTGCATAGGAACCCACATTGGCATTTACCATGGTTACTGTCCCGCTGATTGGTGCCGTTACTGTGGCATAATCCATAGCCATCTGTGCCTGGCGCAGTGTATTATTCGCATTTTCGTAAGCCATTTTCAGCTGATTTAAGTCGCTCTGGCTCACAGCACCCAGCTCAAACAGCTGTTTTGCGTTTTCGTAATTGGTATAGGCATTGTCATAGGCCATCTGTGCATTGCTCAGATTGATTGCAGTTGCTTCATTATCCAGCTGTGCCAGCACCTGCCCCGCCTGTACTTTATCGCCCACTTTTACGTTGACTGCTTTAATCTGCTCCATACCGCTTACTTTGGCAATAACATGCACGGTATTTTCCGCAGCAGTCAGACCGCCCAGTGTAATCAGCTTGTCAAAGTCCTGTACTTCTACGGTTTCTACATCAACCGGAACACGAGATACTACCTCCTCCTGTTTCGCTGCATCCTGCGAACCGCAGCCGCATACTGTTGACATCAGAAGAAAACCGCCCAGCGTTAACGCCGCAATTTTTCTTGTTGTCTGTTTTTCCATGGTCTTTCCTCCATATCCGTTTATTATAGACTGACTGGTCAGTCAATTTTTCTGATTATTATAATAATACAATCCGGTTCAAAAAACAATGCCTATGAAAAAAATGTAAGAATCTCTTATAAGTTTTTTAACAGAAAAGAAACCGTGCAAAAAACACTGATTTCAGCTCTTCTGCACGGTTCGTTTAATCTGATTTTAATATAATTTTTTCAAATAATTATTCCTGCATACTTATTTTTTCAGAGCCGCTTTAATACGTTCCACAGCTTCTTTGGTATTATCACGGTCGCCAAATGCAGTTAAGCGGAAGAACCCTTCCCCGTTTTCACCAAAACCAGCACCTGGAGTCCCAACTACATTCGCATTTTCCAGCAGGAAGTCAAAGAATTCC
>DAISWV010000226.1:0-2988 GCA_036826195.1 Peptococcaceae bacterium
GAACCGAATTCGCGGCGCATTGTAACAGTGATATGATTTTTTTTGAGCACATCATAAAAGGCCAGAATCCGTTCCCTGCTGCTTTGTGCAAAGCCCAGATTCTGTGTCTCGTTATACGGAATCAGATTAACATGAAAATCATCATCGCCGATTAAATCAGCCAGTAATTGCGCCTGATGCGGATGGTCATTGATTTTATCCAGCATAACATATTCCAGCATGACTTTTTTGCCGGTCTGTCTGATACAGCTGCGGGCTGCATTCATCAGCTGCGCTACCGGATATTTGCGGTTTATCGGCATGATACGGCTGCGGGTTTCATCATCGGGTGCATGAAGGCTGATGGCTAAGAGCCCATGCGCAGGATGGGCGGCATACTGCTCAATCTGCGGTACTAAACCGCAGGTGGATACGGTGATATGCCGTGTGCCCAGAGCCAGTCCGTGCGGATGTCCGACGATTTCTAAAAACTGCATGACATTGTCGTAATTATCAAACGGTTCTCCAATCCCCATCAGAACGATATTGGAAATGGTTAATTGCAGGTGTTTCTGGATATAAATAATCTGACCGGTTAATTCTGCCGCGCTTAGATTGCGTTTCTTTTTGAACCGGCCGCTCTGGCAGAATGCACAGGCCATGTTACAGCCTACCTGGCTGGAAATGCAGAGGCTGTTTCCATATTTCTGCCGCATTAAAACAGCTTCGATTAAACTGCCGTCAGAAAGCGAAAACAGAAATTTTATAGTGTCATCGCCGGTGGTTTGTTCCATCAGTTCTGGAAGGTCCATGGAAAAATTCTGGTGGAGCTTTTCCAGAAGCGGGCGTCGAAGGTCTGGGATGTCCAGCAGAGAAGCAATTTGTTTTTTATATAAAGCCTGATAGATAAAAGGCGCTTTTGTTGGTTTTTCTCCAATGTTTGCCAGATACTGTTCCAGCTGTGTATAGGTAAGGCCGTAAATATTCATAGCAGCAATTCCTCTCTTTCTACTGCTTTATCTTAACACAGGAAAACGGGAAAGAAAACAATTATGTGATGTTATATAACCAAAGAAGACTTGAAAAAGACGTGGATTATATTTTTATCAGGATTATGAGTAAAGGAAGTGTATCCGATATAATAAGGATAACGCTGCAGGGAAGAAAAGCTACACTTGGACTGGTACAGTTTTACTGAATCACAGGTGGAAGTTGTCAGGATTCCAAATACAGGAGGTATGCAATATGACAGTCTATGGATATGTAAGAGTTTCAACAAAAGAGCAGAATGAAGATCGACAGCTGATTGCACTGGCGGAGTTTGATATCGCCGATGAGAATCTTTATGTAGATAAGATCAGCGGCAAGGATTTTGAGCGGCCTGCATATCAGGAAATGCTGTGCTGTCTTGAGCCGGATGATCTGATTATCGTAAAGAGCATTGACAGGCTCGGCCGCAATTATGCAGAAATCCAGGAACAGTGGCGTATTATTACCAAGGAGAAATGTGCAGATATCAGAGTGCTGGATACGCCGCTTCTGGATACCACCTATCATAAAGACCTGCTTGGAACATTTATTGCGGATCTGGTTCTGACGGTAATGTCCTACACAGCGCAGAATGAGCGAGACTGCATCAAACAGAGGCAGGAGGAAGGTATTGAAGCAGCAAAAGAACGCGGTGTACATATGGGGCGGCCGCTGACGATGATTGATAATGAATTTGACCGCTGCTATATGATGTGGATGCGCAATGAGATTTCTTTGTACGAATTTGGCAAACGTCTCGGATTCAGCCGTGCAACGCTGTATCGTAAAATCCAGATGTATGAAGAAGAGGAGAATACGCTTTTTCATGATATGTTTGACGAAACAGATTTTTATCTGGAGAGTGAGTTTTCCTGAAAAATCTGCCGGAGTATCTGTGCAGCAGCATGATTTTGGAAAAAAGCCTTGATTTATTTGAAAAAAACTGCAAAAAAAACTTTTCTACCGGCGTGTTTCGCGGTATAATAGACTCTATGCATAATAGTTAATCATAAAATTAACATATTTTTAGGAGGAATTTTGAAATGACTGTAAGTATCGAAAAACTGGATAAAGTAAAAGCAGAACTGACTATTACTGTACCAGTAGAAAAATTTGAAGAAGCGCTGAAAAGAGCATACAAAGACATGGCTCCAAAAATCAAAGTGCCAGGTTTCCGTCCAGGCAAAGTGCCTATGGCTGTTGTAGAAAAAATGTATGGCCCTGAAGTATTCTTCGAAGATGCTGCAAACTACATGATTATGCCAAACTACATCGACGCTTTAAAAGAAGCTATGGCTGCGGATGAAAAATTCCAGGCTATCTCTCGTCCTGATTTCGACATCGTTCAGATGGAAAAAGGCAAAGAATTTATCTTTAAAGCGGTTGTAGATACCAAACAGGAAGTTGCTCTGGGTGAATACAAAGGCCTGGTAATCGAAGATATCGATCCAGAAGTTAGCGATAAAGAAGTAGATCAGTATGTAGATATGATCCGTTCCAAACAGGCGGAAGTAAAAACCATCACTGACAAACGCAGTGTTCTGAAAAAAGGCGACACCGCAAACATGGACTTCGTTGGTAAAAAAGACGGCGTTGCATTCGCTGGCGGTTCTGCACAGGGTTATGATCTGGAAATCGGTTCCGGTTCCTTCATCCCTGGCTTTGAAGAACAGATGGAAGGCATGAAAGTAGAAGAAGTTCGCAACATCGAACTGAGCTTCCCAGAAGATTACTACGTAAGCGACCTGGCTGGCCAGCCTGTTGTATTCGAAGTAACTCTGCATGCAATCAAACGTAAAATCATGCCAGAACTGAATGACGAATTCGTAAAAGATGTAAGCAATTTTGAAACCGTTGCTGAATATAAAGAAGATATCAAAAACATGCTGAGTGCAGAAAAAACAGCTGAAATCAAAAACAGACACAAAGCTGCAGTTGCACAGCAGGTCGTAGAAGCATCTGACGTTGTAGCTCCGGAAT
>DAISWV010000227.1:0-2981 GCA_036826195.1 Peptococcaceae bacterium
GGAAAAATTATTGGCCGTGAAAATTATTTTCTGCGCGGTACCGATGACAGCAGCCGCGGCGAAGTCATTGCTTCTTTTATGAAGCAGTTTTATCTGACCAGTCAGTTTATTCCCCGCAACATTTTGCTGGAAACCGAACTGGAAGAGCAGGCTGTTCTGGAACAGTGGCTCACAGAAAAGCGGGAGAGCCGTGTATATCTGAAAGTGCCAAAACGGGGGCAGGCAAAAGAACTGGTGGATCTGGTGGGCCGCAATGCATCGGAAGCACTTGCCCGGCAGGAGCAGGAGGAAACGCATCAGGAACAGCGCACCACCGGTGCTCTGGAAAAGCTGCAGGATGCACTTGGGTTAGACGTTCTGCCCCGTCGTATGGAGTGTTACGATATTTCTAATACACAGGGGGCTGAGAGTGTGGCCTCTATGGTGGTATTTGTAGATGGCAAGCCGAAAAAAGACCAGTATCGCCGGTTTAAAATTAAAACGGTGGAAGGTGCAAATGATTACGCAAGCCTGCGTGAAGTCTTAATGCGGCGTTTTAAACACGGGCTGACAGAACAGGCGGAAGGTGAAAATAATCAGGGCAAGTTCAGCACGTTCCCCGATGTCATTATGATGGATGGCGGCCGCGGACAGGTGAATATTGCACTGGAAGTGCTCAAAGAGCTGCAGCTGGATATCCCGGTGTGCGGCATGGTGAAAGATAATCGGCATCGTACACGTGGACTTTACTATAATAATGTGGAGATTCCAATGGATGATCACGGGGAGCCGTTTCTGCTGATTACCCGTATGCAGGATGAGGCGCACCGGTTTGCAATTACGTATCACCGCAGTCTGCGCGGCAAGCGCAATCTGGCCAGTGTGCTGGATGATATTCCTGGTGTGGGTGAAAAACGTAAAAAAAATCTGCTGAAACATTTCGGCTCCTTTACAAAAATCCGGGAAGCTTCTGTGGAGGAACTGCAGGAAGTGGAAGGAATTAACCGCACAGTGGCAGAAGAAATATACACGTATTTAAAGACACATCAGGATTTGCAGGCTCGCCTGCACCGCAGGTAGAACGCGCTCTTTTTCCGTATCGCTGTGTTGGTTCTTTGTATAGAGCAAAAATGAATACGAATAATAAATAAGGGATGGGTTGCCAATGAAACATTTGATTGTAAAAATTTTAATCAACGCTGCGGCGCTGATGTTTACCGCTAATATGATTGACGGTATTTATGTGGATGGTTTTGGTTCGGTTGTGATTGCAGCTATTATTTTAGGGATTATCAATGCCGTTCTGCGTCCGCTGCTGCTGCTGTTTACACTGCCGTTTAATATGATGACCTTCGGATTAATGACCTTTGTGATTAACGGGCTGATGCTGAAACTGGTATCTTCTGTGGTTGGCGGTTTTGAAATTGCAGGGCTGTGGCCTGCCATCATCGGTTCGATTATCCTGTCGGTGGTAAGTACGGTTATGAGCTGGCTGGTGGAGTAATATGACATATAAACTGATTGCGGCCGATCTGGACCATACATTGCTTCGCAGTGACGGAACCGTATCGGACTTCACAAGGGAAACAATCCGCAAATGCATGGACGCCGGTGTCGGGTTTACGTTTGCCACAGGCCGTATGTACTGCTCGGCGCTTCCGATTGCGCGGCGGCTGGAGTTAACGCTGCCGCTGATTACTTATCAGGGGGCACTGTTAAAAACACTGGATGGCGATGTTATGCATGCGCTGCATCTGCCGGGCGACATTGCCGGCGAACTGGAGGAAATCCTTCGAAAAAGCGGTATGCATTACAATATTTATTCGGATGAAAAGCTGTATTTTTCTACGTTTGGTCAGAAAGTGATGGATTATGCACGCCACATTGGTGTGGAACCGCTTGCAGCGCCAAAGGGGCTGGGCGCTATTCCGGTAACCCAATATGGTGTTTTTGATGAGCCGGAACGAATTATGGAATTAAAGCAGAAAATTGATCAGCAGTTCGGCAGTTCGGTGCATACCGTTACCAGCGGCGGGCGGTTTCTGGAAATCTGTCATCCGATGGCGCGGAAAAGCTACGGGCTGGCGCAGCTGGCCGAGCATCTGGGAATTCGCCGGGAGGAAATTATTGCGTTTGGTGATAATAATAATGATCTGGATATGCTGCAGTATGCAGGCCTTGGAGTTGCCGTGGATAATGCAGTTCCGGCAGCAAAAGAAGCTGCAGATCGAGTAACTGCTTCTAATAATGAGGATGGGGTAGCGCGGCTGATTTGTGAGATGATTCTGTAAAACTTTGTATTGTGTTTACAGAAGATTTGCACAAAATTGATAGATACTTTGTCCTTGCTATGTATACAAAGATATTTGTTCAAAAGACTGGACGGGAAACTGGAAATATAATAGAATAAAGAAGAGGCAAAGGCGCTGCCGCAAGGCAACAGGTGCTTTTGCCTTTTTTGCTACAGACATGTTTGGTTGTAAACTTTAATAAAACTATACAGATGAAGAAGACAGAAAAAATAGAAAGGGGATACAGTATGTTTGAACTGGTGGAACATAGTGCAGCTATCAATAAACAGCTGGCTCGCTATGGTGTAAGATTCGGTATCTACAAAAACAATGAATTTCATGAGCAGTTGTTTCCGTTTGATGCGATTCCACGTGTGATTCCAGCCGAGGAATTTGATTTTCTGGAAAAAGGGCTGATTCAGCGTGTGAAGGCATTGAATGCCTTTCTGGCTGATATCTACAGCGACAAAAAAATTATTGCGGATGGTGTTGTGCCGGAGGAATTTGTCTACAGTTCTTCGGGATATCTGCCGCAGTGTGAAGGCATTCTTCCGCCTGGCGGTGTATTTAGTCATATTTCCGGGATTGACCTGGTGCAGGCAAATGATGGCGAATGGTACATCCTGGAAGATAACCTGCGGATTCCGTCGGGTGCTTCTTATCCGCTGATTGCCCGTGAACTGACACGTCGTGTCTGTCCGGATGTATTCT
>DAISWV010000228.1:0-2963 GCA_036826195.1 Peptococcaceae bacterium
GAATGTACGCAAGGCGAAAAAAATGCAAAGCAACACAGCGATACGGAAAAAGAACCAGCCCTATATATCTTCGCGAATAAGCGGCATACTCATGCACCGTGGCCCCCCACGTCCTCGCGACAATTCCGAAGAAGGCATCACATAGGTTTTCACGCCGTGCTCCTGCAGAATTTCATTGGTCACATAATTTCGGGAATATACGATTACTTCCCCCGGCGCGATGGCCAGTGTATTGGAGCCATCGTTCCACTGTTCACGTGCAGAGTCAATCACATGATTGCTGCCGCATTTAATCAGAGTCACTTTGTCCAGATGCAGATGCCGTTTGAGGATTTCCTCCAGGCTGCCGCTCTCCTGGGTAATGCGGATACGTTTGCTGCCGTCCCGTTCGATGACAAATACATCCATATCACGCATAATATTTGGATGGATGGTGAATTTATCGTAATCCACCATGGTAAACACAGTATCCAGATGCATAAAGGTACGCTGTTTTGGAATATTAATGGCCAGTATTTTTTTGAAGTGGCTCTCCTCCGTCAGCACCTTCTGGGCAAATTTCTCGATAGCGTTTTCGTGCGTGCGCTGCGAAATCCCGATGGCAATGGTTTCATTGTTCAAAATCAGGATATCGCCGCCTTCCAGCGAGAAGTTCTCACTGCGGTCATACCAGACTTCGGTGTTTTTATATAATGGATGATACGTAAAAATAAATTTGGCAAACAGTGTTTCCCTGTGCCGTGTTTCTGTAAACATCCGGTGAATGCTTACGCCGTTGCCGATAGATGCAAACGGATCGCGGGTAAAATACAGGTTGGGCATCGGGTCCAGCACAAAAGGATAGTCGTTATTCAGGTTACGTAAAAAATCACCCAGGCTTTTGCCTTCGGCCTGCTGGATCTCGGTTTTCCGAATACCGGCCATCATTTTTGCAATCATAGTCTTGTTGTCCAGGGCACGAAAATAATCGGTCAGAATATCCCGTTCCCGGCTAGTGGTAATGCTGGCATCGTCAATTAATTCGCTAATCAGCTGTTCCTTCACATCCTGATTAATGATGGATTCCGCCACCAGATCACTTAAATATACAACTTCTACGCCGTTCTGGCGCAAAATATCGGCAAAGCTGTTATGCTCCTCCTGCGCGATACGCAGATAGGGAATATCATCGAACAGCAAGCGTTCCAGATATTCGGGCATCAGGTTTTCCAGTTCCTGACCCGGGCGGTGAAGCATTACTTTTTTCAGTCTGCCGATTTCAGAATTCACATGAATTGCTGGGATCTGCAAGTTAACACCTCATTTCAGATTTCCTCATCAGATATTCTGTAATAGAGGAGCCTCCATTCTCCTGTATTACAGCCTTATCTTGTGTGAGTGCGCCTGCACTTATACTGCCAATTTCAACCTTCATCCCGGATTTCTGTACAGATAATCCTTGCGTATTTTCACCGGAAAAAATATAATAAATATAATCAGGAATTTTCTGTTTTTATCAGACAGCACGGAGGTTTTTCTATGAAATTTTATACATTTAAGATGAAAACAACCGGAAAAGAAGAACTGGCTATCGGATGCGCCTGCAACGAAAATCGGCTGTATCCGCTGAGTCAGTTTGATATGCATTTTTCCGATATGACCGATTTAATTTCCCGCATCACACCGGCAGAACTGGAGATTCTCAAAATCGCCAGCCAGAAAGAAGACGGGCTTCGCTTTGTTCCAAAAGATGATACCATTGCCTGTGCGCCAATTCCAAATCCGCGTCAGGATGTCATCTGCCTCGGCATCAATTATATGGCACACGCGGAAGAATCGGCCCGCTACAAAAAAGAAGCCTTCGGCGGTGATCGCCCTTATCCGATTTACTTTGCAAAACGAGTAAACGAAGCTGTTGGCGATGGCGGCATTGTACCAGCCTACGAAAATCTGGTAGACAGCCTGGATTATGAAGTGGAACTGGCCGTTATTATCGGCAGAGATGCAAAAAATGTATCAAAAGAAGATGCATATAAATATGTATTCGGTTACACGATTTTAAACGATATCAGTGCACGTAATTTACAGACACGTCACAAACAGTGGTATTTCGGCAAAAGTCTGGACGGTTTTACACCAATCGGTCCATGCATTACTACTATCGACGAATTCCAGAACCCGCCGGAACTGGCTATCAAAAGCTATGTAAACGGAGAGCTGCGCCAGAACAGCAATACCAGTCTCCTAATTTTTGATGTAGCCCACGTTATCTCGGAATTATCCCAGGGCATGACTTTGAAAGCCGGCACTATTATTGCAACCGGTACACCGGCCGGTGTGGGCATGGGCTTTGAGCCGCCAAATTTCCTGAAACCGGGCGATACCGTTACCTGTGAAATCGAAAAAATCGGCACATTAACCTGTACCATTCAGTAATATCAAATATGCCAAATAACACAAAAACGCCGTTTAAAGAGATTTTAAACCTCTTCAAACGGCGTTTTTTTATATATCGTTTTTGTATTATTTCTGTTCCGCATCTACACGGCGACGCAGTACCTTTTCTCCCATTGGCTGATATTTTTTCTTCATAGCACCGCCAGAAAAAATTGTCATTTTGCGCAGATAGTCGTCCATTTCCTGACAGAACCACAGTGCATCGGTTTCAAATTCCTCATAGCCATCCTGTTTTAAATCAGACCAGTCGTAGGCATTTAAGAAATACTGTTTTAACAGCTGCAGAAACATATTGGCAGATGGATCTTCTTTTACAACCTGCTGAAAGAATTTAACCAGCTTGACAGCCGCTGCGTTAATCCCCAGATCACGTACCGCCATGGAGTCGTATGTTACTTTATTCTGCTGGTAATCAATCGGGCGGAAGGTAATATAGTCGACCAGACGGGCCAGTGTATCGCGAGCTTCATTGACAGAAGCAATATGTTTAATTTCACCAATAATACTCAGTGGCACAAAATCCAACT
>DAISWV010000229.1:0-2947 GCA_036826195.1 Peptococcaceae bacterium
TGGTGAATACATTGATATCCTGTAACAGACAGACAGCCTCCGGATGTAATTTCCGGAGGCTGTTTTATCGATAATGGTTAGTGTTTCCCCAGCTGCCAGAAGGCAACTGCACTGGCTGCAGCTACGTTTAGGGAGTCTACGCCGTGCGTCATAGGGATTTTTACGGTATAATCACAGTCTGCAATGGTGGTTTCCGCTAAACCGTCTCCTTCGGTACCAAGAATAATCGCCAGTTTTTCTTCCGCCATAAGCTGCGGGTCATCGATAGAAACCGAATTATCGCTCAGTGCCATGGCGGCTGTTTTAAAGCCGAGGTTTTTTAATTCCGTCAGAACCGGCTGCGGCCAGCTGCTGGCAATGGTCCACGGAATCTGGAATACGGTGCCCATGCTGACACGGCTTGCCCGGCGATACAGCGGATCACTGCATCCTGGCGTGAGGATAACAGCATCCATATTAAGTGCTGCGGCAGAACGGAAAATTGCTCCGATGTTCGTCGGGTTCATCACCTGTTCTAAAATTGCAATGCGTCTGGCTCCGGCACAGATTTCATCCAGCGAGGGAAGACGGCGGCGACGCATGGCGCATAAAGCGCCGCGGGTCAGCTGAAACCCGGTAAGCTGTGTTAAAATATCAAATTCAGCGGTGTAGACCGGTATATTGGAACAGCGCGCAAGAAGTGCTTTGGCTTCGCCTTCGATATGTTTTTCCTCTACCAGCATGGATATCGGCTCATAGCCTGCATTTAACGCCCGCTCAATCACTTTGGGACTTTCGGCGATAAACAGCCCTGGTTCGGGTTCATGATAACGAAACAGCTGATTTTCATTCAGCCGTGCATAAATGTCCAGCTCTGGTGCAGAAAAGTCCGAGATTTCGGTAACAGGACAGCTGCGAGTTGTGTAATCCATAATAAACTCCTGTGACAGTAAAAAATAATAGTCTGATTCTCTAACCGGTTTTTAATCTGAAAAAACGGTGTAAACACTATTATAGTGATTGGCTGGTATTGTGTCAAACCGATAACGGCGAGGCAGAAGCCATGCGGTTTTTATAAAGTTTTTACAAAAATCAAGAGGATGCGTGGTTTTCTTTCTGCGTGTTTCATGATACAATGTTAAAGAATATGTATTTGACATATAGTGGGAGGGCATGGTTTATGGTCACGGAGAAACGAAAAAATTTTCTGATTAATTTTACATATTTTGCAGTAATCGTAGTTGCAGCACTGCTGCTCATGATTTATATTGCTCCGATGGCGTCACCGTTTATTATCGGCTTTGTGATTGCTTGGGCGCTGCAGAAACCGATTCGTTTTCTGCGCAGTAAACTGCCGCTTCCAGATAAACTCATTGCCATGGGAACCGTGCTTCTGTTTTATGCCACCATCGGTGTTCTGATTTCGCTGGCTGGTGTAAAAGCATTTTCTGAAATTGCTTCCCTGATTGCGATGGTGCCGACCTTCTACAGTGTGCATATACAGCCGCTTTTATGGGACGTGCTGACAGGCGTGGAAATTGCGTTTCTGGATATGGATCCTTCCATGGCAGCTTCGCTGGAAGATCTTACCCGGCAGTTTTTACAGTCTCTGGGGGAACGAATCACTGGCTGGTCCATGGCGGCTATGGGTATTATTTCCGGTATTGCATCGAGCCTGCCGGCATTGTTTATTAAAATTGTGCTGATGATTATCTCCACCTTCTTCATCGCCATTGATTATGACCGGCTGACAGGGTTCTGTATGCGTCAGTTAAGTGACAAAGGCAAGAATCTGTTCCTGCAGGTGAAAGAATATCTGGTTGGTACGCTGTGGGTTTGTGTACGCTCTTACGCGCTGATTATGTCCATTACCTTTGTGGAGCTTTCGATTCTGTTAACGTTTATTGGAATCGAGCACTCCGTGATTGTGGCGTTCTGTACGGCAATCTTTGATATTTTGCCGGTGCTGGGCACAGGCGGCATTATGGTGCCGTGGGCAGTACTGACAGCCATTGGCGGCAACTGGGTTTTAGGGCTGAAGCTGTTTGTGGTATATATTATTGTCACCGTTGTGCGTAATATTATTGAGCCGAAGATTGTGGGCGGTCAGCTTGGTCTGCATCCGGTTGTAACACTTTGCAGCATGTTTGTAGGTGTGCAGCTGCTGGGTGTTGTGGGGCTGTTCGGGTTCCCGATTGGGTTATCGCTCCTGCGCTATCTGAACGACCATGGTGTCATTAAAATTTTAAAATAGGCGATGATAAAAACTTCTATAAAAACTTTAAATCCCGGTTTGCTGCAGCAGGCAGCGGCCGGGATTTTTCTGTATCCGGAAAACAGGCGAATAATCATTAAAAATGCAGAAAAAGACGCAGATTCCGGCAAGATTCCTGCGCTGCTTTATCAGGAATGTGGTATAATGGAAACGGAAAAAGAAAAAATAAGGAGGGCTGTTTATGCAGTATGAAATCACAGAAGCCATTCCGCTTCTGGATGAGAAGGGTAATCTGACAAAGGCTGGTTATGCAAAAAAACTGCTGCCGGTGTATGACCGCAGCAAAGTGAAAGGCGGAAAAACCCGCTTAAAAGAATGGGATTACTACTATGTAGGCAATGATACATTCGGTGTGGCGCTGACGATTGCCGATAACAGCTACATGGGGCTGGATTCCATCTCCTTTTTATGGTTTGGCGATGAACCGTGGGAAATCACAAAAGGGCCGATTCGTCTGTTCCCGATGGGAAAAACCAATCTGCCGTCGACATCCGAGGCAGGCGTTACCTCTATTTTCGGCAAAGGCTATGAAATGGTATTCCGTGTGGAAGAAGGCAAACGTACACTGACTGCCCATATGGATGATTTTAAAGATGGACAGCCTATTGATATTCATATCACATTGACGAACGAACCGGAAGAATCCATGGTAATCTGTACACCGTTTGAAAAAGAAGCACATTTTTATTATAA
>DAISWV010000230.1:0-2936 GCA_036826195.1 Peptococcaceae bacterium
TCGTGAGATGGGTTATGATTTGGAATCTCTGGCAATCGTGGATGCGATGGATGCCGAAAATGGAACAATCACATTCCGCGTACAGGAGGACAAATAATGACTTCGCAAAAAGAAATACAGACAGCTTCGGGTTCAACTGCCTCCATTGAAAATATCTACACGCTGGATGGAAAAGTTCCTCTGATGAAATCCATTCCGTTTGGTCTGCAGCATGTACTGGCAATGTTTGTTGCTAATATTGCACCGATTATGATTGTGACCGGAACTTGTGGGCTTAGTTCGCAGGAAACAGCATCTCTGATTCAGGTTGCTATGCTGATGGCCGGTGTGGGGACGCTGGTTCAGCTGTTTACAGTCTGGAAACTTGGTGCAAAACTTCCAATTGTGATGGGTATCAGTTTTACTTTTGTTTCCATCTTCTGTTATGTTGGGCCGCGTTGGGGCTATGAGGCAGTAATTGGTGCTGTTATGGTTGGCGGTATCGTGGAAGGTTTGCTTGGCCTGTTTGCCAGCTACTGGCGCAAAATTATCTCGCCGATTGTAGCAGCATGTGTTGTTACTGCAATTGGTTTTAGTCTGTTGAGTGTAGGGGCCAATTCGTTTGCCGGCGGTGTAGGTGCAGCGGATTTCGGAAGTGCTCGCAACTGGATTTTAGGTAGCACAACATTGATTTGCTGTATCGGCTTTAATATTTTTGCAAAAGGACATCTGAAACAGCTGAGTGTTCTTTTTGGTCTGGCAGTTGGTTATGTACTGGCAATCTGTATGGGTATGGTGGATTTTTCTGCGCTAAATAATGTTGGTTTAGTTGCTTTGCCGGAATTTATGCCATATAAACCAGTGTTTAATATCAGTGCTATTATTTCTGTTGTTATGATTTTTCTGGTTTCTGCAACAGAGACCATTGGCGATACTTCTGCAATGACTAACACTGTGCTGAAACGTGAAGCAACCGACAAAGAAATTTCTGGCAGCCTTGCCTGTGATGGGATTGTCAGCTCGTTGTCTGCATGCTTTGGCTGTCTGCCGATTACATCGTTCAGTCAGAATGTAGGTCTGCTTGCTATGACAAAAGTTGTGAATCGTTATACTATTGCTACTGGTGCAGGAATTTTAATTCTGGCTGGTATTTTTCCAGTAATCGGTGCAGTTCTCGCTACTTTGCCGGAAGCTGTTCTGGGCGGATGTACTATTATGATGTTCGGGAACATTGTTATCTCCGGTTTACAGATGATTGGCGACTGTGGCTATACACAGAGAAATATCACCATTGCAGCTTTATCATTAAGTGTTGGGTTAGGCTTTACACAGGTTCCAGAAATGTTTGCTATTTTTCCAGAACTCGTGGGTACAATTTTTGCTGAAAACTGCGTAGCTGTTGTGTTTCTGATGGCAATTTTGTTGAATCTTTTTATGCCGGAAGATAATAAAAAAGTAGAGTAAGCGGCAAAATATAACTAGCATATAAATGAAATATAATATAAAAGGTCGAAACAAAACGAGTTAAGTGGTTTTGTTTCGACCTTTTTGTACGTTGGTTAAATTTAAACTGGTGTTTATTTTACATACTGCATCAGATTTGCACCAGCTTCCTTAAAAGTATGTGTCTGATTTCCAATAGTAAGTTGTACCTGAATGTCTGTGATGCTGCTTCCCAGTACCATATTTGCTACCTGGTTGTTTGGAAGAAGAATATGAATATCGGTATCAATATATGCAGTGTGTTCTGGTGCAATTATGGCTTCAAATGGTTTTTGCATTGCAGTCACCTGCGCACCGGAACTGTAGGTGACAATAGTTTTCAGATTTGCTTCGGTTACAGTCAGTGTCTGCATAGATTTATTTGGTGCGGTCAGCTGCATGGATATCTGGATGTATTCTTCATCAAGGCTGTTTGTTCCAGTATGCTGTACATTTTTCACAGTAATCTGGTATCCGTTTTGCTGATCTGCAGATGGTGGAACGGTTTCTTGATTTGGATTTTCTATATCCGGCTGTGCTGGCACCTGTGTATTAATTCCCATTAAATTAAGCGTACGAACAATCATTACACAAGCTTCTGCTCTTGTTGCGCGGTTATTTGGACGAAAGCTGCCATCTTCATATCCGCCTACGAGGCCTAACTCTTTTGCCAGATACAGATATCCTTTATCGTAGGATTTGATGAGGCTGTCATCGGTGAAACCGGTGTTTTCGCCAGAAGATGCAATTGCAGAATCGTTCAGTCCTACAGCGCGCACTAACATAATTGCAATTTCGCGACGAGTGATGTTGTAATCCGGCCCGTAGTTTGTGCCGTATTCCGCTGGAACAATAATTCCGCTGTCCACCAGTGTCTGAATATCGGAAAGTGCCCAGTGTGCTACGGTATCGTTAAAGGAATTTCCGCTTACCGTGTTCAGGCCGATACTCTGACGCAGAATTTTGGAAAATTCTGCGCGGGTAATGGTGGCATCCGGTTTGAAGGTTCCGTCCGGGTATCCGCCTACCGACCCGCGTGTGATTAATTTATTTACGTCGTTGACTGACCAGTGACCGTTCAGATCGTGCAGTGTGGCTGCATGCAGCGGGGAAATGCAGATAGAACAAATAATTATACATAATACAAAAAACGAAAGCGTTCGTTTTAAAGGTTGTTTCATAATGGAATCCCTCCGAAATTTATGGATGTTCAATGTTATGTAAGATACCGATTTATAATTTTCTGACAATAGAAACAATATCATTGTACCGGATAAAATGCAATTTGGCAATGACTTTTACCGTTGTCTTCTAATAGACGAAAAAAATAAAGAAAAGTTGCTGAAAATTTATTCTTTGCTATTTTCATTTGTATGGAAAAGTGATAATATAAGAAAATATACTATGATTTATTATTTAAGGAGTTGCATAAAAATGAGAAGTCATGAAGTTACAAAAGGTGTTGCCCGTGCACC
>DAISWV010000231.1:0-2924 GCA_036826195.1 Peptococcaceae bacterium
TTTTCGTCAATACCATTAAAGGCACGGTAAAAACCATTCAGGATGCCGGTATGCCGGCCGAACTCATCGAAAACGAAAACGATGAATATATGGAAGTGGTAATTCGGCTGCCAAAAAAAGATATGGTACAGTAAAATTTACAAATGTTTCACGTGAAACATTTACAAATTTGAATCATGGTAAACATAAAAACGGGATGTTATTCTGACAAATCATCAGATATCATCCCGTTTTTTTATTTATTAATGGGTGAAGTCGAGAACGGTTACCGCTTCTCCGGCTTCTTTTTTCACCAGCTCCAGCATTTTTTCTGCATGAGGACAGGCATATCCGATTGGATTACCTCTTGTAATGCAGGAGGCTAAAGCAATGGTATTGGCACCTCGTTTTACCAGTTCACGCACGCGTAAAACTGATTTTTTCCCAGGGCATCCGCCGCAATTAATGAAACCGACGATTTCAATCGGTTCCGTAACGCCTTCAAAGGCACCTTTCTTTTCTGCAATCATTTTAAAATCTGCAGTTCCAGGACAGAAATCTTCTGTCTGCATACAACGAATAATTCCTACTTTCATGTGAAACGACCTCCTGTTCTAAATTATAGTTATTGTACTGCAATGAAGCAGAATTTACAATATAAATTGCGGAAATAAGTAGGAATTATACGAAAATAAAAGGACATCTCGAAAGATGTCCTGATGGTAAAATATCAGTTGAAACCGTAAATTTTCTGAGAAATTTTGTAGCAGATTTCTGCAAATTTGCGACCGGCTGGTGTTTTGGCGGTCATGACACGGCCAAATAAGCCGTAGCGCAGTTTTTTGTACATATTTGGATTGCTGAGCTGCAGGTATTCCCACAGTTCTTCCCGTTTTTTCAGATTTTCCTCTTCATGAGAGCGGATGAGCATGATAGAAGAGATAGTCATCATAATTTCCAGATAGTTGTACATATACTGACGCAGTTTTTTATTGGCTACCATGTTTTTATCTGATAAATCGTAATAATCAATCATCAGCTTATTAACGCGCAGCTGCTGGTCGATGCGTTTAATCATTACTTTTTCATTTACAGACTGATCATCGCGGCCAATAAAATAATGATAGAAATCCACATCTAAATAGTAAATGGTCTTAACAGCTGGAAGCGGCTGATAAACAAAGATGTTATCTACATAGAAGGTGTGTTTAGGCAGTTCCAGTTCACAGTCACGCAGCATCTGGGTGCGGTAGATAACCGAATGCATCAGAATGTACTGTCCTTTTTTGAAGTGGCCAATCTGATCCCAGGTAAAAATCTGATTCTGAGGCAGGACAGAGCGATAGTTCATAACTTTTTTGAAAGAAGCACCCTGTTTATCGTATACAAAGTTGGAAATGAGCATATCCAGCTGTACATGATCAGTGAGCATCTGTTTTAAAAGAGACAGGATTTCTTTGTATGCTTTTGTATCTACCCAGTCATCGCTGTCAACTACTTTAAAGTAAGCCCCGGTTGCATTACGCAGCCCTGCGTTTACCGCTTCACCGTGACCGCCATTTTCCTGATGAATTGCGCGCACAATGTTTGGATATTTTGCTGCATATTCATCGGCAATGCGGGCAGTGCCATCTTTGGAACCGTCGTTTACAACCAGAATTTCTACATCTTCACCGCCGGTGAGCAGCGATTCAATGCAGTTTGCCATATAAGCTTCCGAGTTATAGGAAGGAATTGCAATGGATAAAACTTTCATAAGTACCTCCGCTTAACCTAATAAGGTGTTTGCCAGTGCCAGTGCTTTATCTACAATGGCATCGATATTGTAATATTTATATTCGGCAAGTCGGCCCAGCAGGTGGAAGTTTGGATAATCTTTCACCAGTTCGCAGTATTTTGCGTATAAAGCCAGATTATCATCATTTACGATGGAATAATACGGGATTTCGCCGTTTTTACCAGTGTAAGGAATTGGATATTCCTTCACGATAGTGGTATGCTCCGGTTTTTTCTGTCCGGTCAGCTTTTTAAATTCGGTAATGCGTGTGTAGTCTTCGCTTACTGTGTAGTTTACCACTGCTTTTGGCTGGTAATCGCTTTTTTCGTGATGCTCAAATACAAAGTTTAAAGAGCGATATGGCAGCTGACCATAGCAGCAGGAGAAAAATTCATCAATTGGACCGGTGAAAATTACCTGGCCATTAAATGGTTCTCCCTCAAAGTAAACCTGACCGTCTTTTAAGCTGAGCAGTTCATTGGAATCGGTATCCAGTTTTACGGTGATATTCGGATAATCCAGCATTTTTTCAAATAATGGTGTGTAGCCTTCTAACGGCATTCCCTGATAAGCATCCTGAAAATAGCCGTTGTCTTCAGAAATCAGCACCGGTACGCGAGCACTTACGCTTGGGTCAATATCTTCCGGTTTCTGGCCCCACTGTTTTAAGGTATAGTGCAGGAAGATATTATTGTAAACATAGTCTGCGATAGTCTGGATATCTTTATCTGGATTTTCGCGCAGTTTTAAAATAGGCACGCGACTTTCCAGGCCATAGTTGTTGATTAATTTTTCGCGCAGTTCAGCGGCTTTTTCTTCGCCGTAAACCAGTTTTAAGGTATTCAGATTAAATGGTACCGGCATAAATTCACCGCGAATATTGGCCACAACCTCGTGCTTGTAATTGTACCATTCAGTAAAACGGGACAGATACTCGTACACGTGCTTATGATTGGTATGGAAAATATGTGGGCCATACTGATGAATTAAAATACCTTCGTTATCATATAAGTCATAGCAGTTGCCGCCGATATGACTGCGTTTTTCAATAATACATACATTCTGATTGCCGCGTTCTGCCAGTTCTCGTGCAACAACGGCACCTGCAAACCCGCAGCCTACAATAATGCTATCAAACATGAATATGCCTCCTTTGACATAGATACAT
>DAISWV010000232.1:0-2924 GCA_036826195.1 Peptococcaceae bacterium
GAAGTAGTTGGTCCTGAAGTAGAAGCTGCTGTAGCAGCTATGCAGAATGGCGATGTAATCATGCTGGAAAATGTACGTTTCCTGCCTGGTGAAACAGACAATGATATGGAACTGGCAAAACAGCTGGCAGCTCTGGGTGATGTTTATGTAAACGATGCATTCGGTACAGCACATCGTGCACACTGCTCTACAGAAGGCGTTGGCCGTATTCTGCCTGGCGTAATGGGTTTCTTAATGGATAAAGAAATCTCTGTACTGGGTAAAGCGCTGAGCGAAGCGGAACATCCATTTGTAGCGATTGTTGGCGGTTCTAAAATCTCTGACAAAATCGGTGTTGTACAGAACCTGCTGGAAAAAGTAGACTGCCTGATGATTGGCGGCGGCATGGCAAACACCTTCTTAAAAGCAAAAGGATATGAAATGGGGACTTCCTTAGTGGAAGATGATAAAACTGCTCTGGCACTGGAAATTATGCAGCATGCAGAAGCAATGGGCAAAAAACTGTTAATTCCAGTAGACCTGACCGTAGCAGCAGCTATTGAACAGCCGGAAACTGCTCAGACCGTTGGTGTAGATGCAGTGCCAGCTGATAAAATGGCGCTGGATATCGGGCCGGAAACTGTAAAACTGTATCAGCAGGCTGTTGCTGATGCAAAAACTGTTATCTGGAACGGGCCAATGGGCGTATTTGAAGTCGATGCATTTGCAGTCGGCACTGCTTCTGTGGCACAGGCAGTAGCAAACTCTGGTGCTTATTCCATCGTAGGTGGCGGTGATTCCGTAGCATCTATCGAAAAAGCCGGCTTAAATGACAAAATTGATCATATTTCCACCGGCGGCGGTGCTTCTCTGGAATTCCTGGAAGGCAAAAAACTGCCAGGTATCGAAATTTTACAGGATAAATAATAAATCAGGATAGGGGAGTAGTCGTTTTGCGGAAACCCATTATCATAGCAAACTGGAAAATGTATAAAACGCGGGCAGAGGCTTCGGCATTCTGCCAGGCGTTTCTGCCGCTGATTGACGGGCAGGACAGGGTAGATGCTGTTATCTGTGCGCCGTTTACTCAGCTGGATGTGCTGGCTTCCGAGCTGGCAGGCAGCAAGGTAGGCGTTGGTGCTCAGAATTTTTACCCGGTGGCAGAAGGTGCCTTTACCGGGGAAGTCAGTCTGCCAATGCTGCAGGAAATCGGTGTGCAGTATGTAATTATCGGCCATTCGGAACGGAGAGAGATTTTCCATGAAGATGAGGCGCTGATTCAGCAGAAGGTGCAGGCTGCCTATGCTGCTGGAATGCAGCCGATTCTCTGTGTTGGTGAACATCTGGAACAGCGTGAAAAAGGTCTGACTGTGAGTGTTTGCAGCGGGCAGATGCTGTCGGCTTTAGATGGACTCACAGAAGAACAGCTGAAAACACTGATTGTGGCGTATGAACCAATCTGGGCAATCGGTACCGGAAAAACTGCTACTGCAGCCGATGCCGAAGAAGTGATTGGTGCTCTGCGTCAGACAATTGCAGAAAAATACGGGAAAAATGTTGCTGAATGTGTACGGTTTCAGTACGGCGGCAGCGTAAAACCTGAAAATATTTCGGAACTGATGGCACAGCCGGATATCGACGGTGCTCTGGTTGGCGGCGCAAGTCTCAAACCGGAAAGCTTCAGCCAGCTGATTCTGTATAAGTAAGGACATTAGGGGGGTCTGTTGTGAATAAACAACTGCCTGTTGTGCTGATGATTCTGGATGGCTGGGGCATCAGCGAACATAAAGAGGGCAATGCGATTGCCCAGAGCAATACTGAAAATATGGACAGATTGCTGGCGCAGTACGGGCACAGTCAGCTGTTCTGTTCCGGTGAGTATGTAGGGCTGCCGGAAGGACAGCAGGGCAATTCCGAAGTAGGGCATCTGAATCTGGGTGCCGGCCGCGTGGTGTATCAGGAACTGACCAGAATTAATAAAGCAGTGCGTGAGCATACACTGCAGGATAATCAGGCGTTTCAGCAGGTGATGGAGCATTGTCGGAAACAAAACAAAGCGCTGCACCTGATGGGTCTGGTATCGCCGGGCGGTGTACACAGCCACAGCAGTCATTTGTATGGTCTGCTGGAAATGGCTGCAGAAAAAGGTTTAAAAGATGTGTATGTGCATTGTTTCCTGGATGGCCGTGATGTAGGGCCATCTACCGGTCTGGGATTTGTAGAGGATCTGGAAGAGAAGCTTCAGCAGATTGGCGTGGGCAGAATTGCCACAGTATCCGGACGCTATTATGCGATGGATCGTGACAATCGCTGGGAACGTGTAGAAAAAGCATACCGTGCTATGACTGCCGGTATCGGCGAAACTGCTGCAAGTGCAGCAGACGCGGTGAAGCAGTCGTATAATAAAGGTGAAACAGACGAGTTTGTTCTGCCGACTGTGGTACAGGATAACGGGCAGCCGGTTGCATCTATCGGCAGCGGCGATGGTGTTATTTTCTTTAACTTCCGCGGCGACCGTGCTCGTGAAATCAGTAAAGCATTTGTTAATAAAGAATTCGACGGCTTTACCCGTGATTATCTGGGTGTTCAGTATGTTGCCATGACTCAGTACGAAGAAGGGCTGGATATGATGGTGGCATTCCCGCCGCAGGATTTACAGAATACACTTGGCCAGGTACTGGCTGCAAATCAGGTAAAACAGTTCCGTGTGGCAGAAACTGAAAAATATGCTCACGTGACATTCTTCTTTAACGGCGGTGTGGAAGAACCGAATCCGCTGGAAGACCGTTTGCTGGTGCCGTCTCCAAAAGTGGCAACCTACGACCTGCAGCCGGAAATGAGCGCAATCGAAGTAAAAGACAGACTGATTGAAGCTGTGCAGGGCGGAGAGTATCCGTTTATTTTAGTGAACTTTGCAAATACGGATATGGTTGGTCATACTGGTA
>DAISWV010000233.1:0-2891 GCA_036826195.1 Peptococcaceae bacterium
ATTCCAGGCTGGGAAAAAATCTTCCTCAGTGAGTCCACTTGGCATTTAGGGTTTGAGAATCCGGTAGCTGCTTACGGTTTCTTTGTCATCTGGGGTCTGGTTAGTTTTAAAGGCTTACTGTGGCTGGATAAAAAGCTGAAATAATCATTTGGCTGACAAGCAACAATATGCTGAAATCAAACATGAGAGCTGCGGGTTTTCCCGCAGCTCTGATTTTATAAAAACATATAATGAGGAAGTCTGTTACATAAATGAAATCAATTCGGATGAAATCGAGTGGGGGATGAAACAATGGAAGCGATTCTGATTACAGGTGGTATTATGCTCTGCAGTCTGTTATGTGTATTTGCATCGCTGCGAAATAGAGGCGAAGTTCTGGAAAATACAGTTCCAATGCTGCTGTGTCAGTTTTATATCATGGTGGCATCGTTATTATATCTGGCGGTTCTGGCAGATGGTGTGATGACAAGAACTCTGGGTATGGTTGCGCTGGTGCTGGGCGCGGCGCCGATTGTGCTAAAAAAATCCAGTTTTCAGGGAGCGCGTTATTGTATTGCGCTGGGTGCTACTTTAATTGCCTGTGCTATGATGCTGTAATTGATAACACGGTCAGGCAGGCTGTACTTTGGTATGGCTGAAAGATGTAATACTCTGGAGGTGCATAATTATGGATTTAAAAACAACCATTATTGCGATGCTTGTCTTGCTGGCTGCAGTTGGTGTTGCCGCAATCTGTGCAGCAGTGTTTTTTGGAAAGCGGTATCAGGATGGCGGTACAAAAAATCAGAAATATATCTGCGTCTGCTGCAGTGTTGCGGGGTTTGTATGTATTGTAACAGCGGTACAGATTTTTCTGATGTTCCGGAACGTATTGGCCAGTGTATAGTTTTAGAAATGAAAATGAGATGAAATAAAATAAAAGGTTCTGAATCTTAAGATTCAGAACCTTTTATTTTATTACTTAACGCAGAATCAGAATGCTTCCGTAAATCAGCATAATTGTGTACACGATATTTTTTAAACGCTGCGGGTTCATATGATTTAAAAGCTTGCTTCCCAGATAAATACCAGGCGGGATGGCAAGAAGCCCGATTGCGGAATATTGAACGGCTGTCGGCGTGATTAAACCGTTGATATAGCGCATGTAAAGCAGAAAAATTTCAGTAACAGCAAACCAGGCCTGGACACTGGCGGTATAACGACGAACATCTTTGCTGACAGTTAAAAGATACAGTACAATCGGTGGGCCTCCTACGCAGAACAGACTCTCGAGTGTACCGCTTAAAGCGCCGGCAATAAAACCGTTTCGTTTTGTCGGCTGCATTTTGATTTTTTTCTGAAAAAAGATAAAGTAGAGGCTTAAACAAATCAGCACAGCACCCAGAATTTTTTTTATAAAACCGTCATCTACAATGCTAAGAGCTCGCACTGCAAAAAAACTGGCGATAAAATAACTGATAAAGGTTGGCACAATCCATTTCCATACAATATCATGGCGCATACGGATTGCATTAATAGCTGTGAAGGCCAGCGTGAGCACTGTTACGCATACGGTGGCGCAGGAATAGGTTGGCATCAGTAACGGAAATACCATAATGGTGATTATCCCGAAACCAAAGCTGGTGGATGTGTGAATCGCTGTGGCAATAAAGGTAACCAGTAGCAGGATAATAATAGACATGGAAAAACTCCTTTTTGAAATCTGGAATACAATGACTGAAACAGAATGGCTCTTGTATCTAAAATGTTTAAGTGCTATACTGACAGGGTATGTATAAGGCAGAATCATTCTTCGTGAATGATGGTATAGATGTATTAGTATACGCATTGTTGTACCGTATCTGCTGCTGCAGCATACGAAATAAAGGGGGAATCTGATATGCGTATTGATCAGCTGGCTGCTCTGGTAGAGGTTGCCAAGTCCGGCTCGATTAACTCTGCCTCTAAAAAACTGCATGTAACGCAGCAAAGTTTAAATAAATCATTAAAAAGTCTGGAAAATGAGATGAACTGTCATCTGCTCGACCGCACCAAAAAAGGGATTCGTCTGACAGCCGACGGGGAAAAGGTGCTGAGTGCGGCACAGGATGTTATCAGCCGTCTGGCAAAACTAGAACGGGAACTGAAAGCCAAGCAGAATATGGACAGCACCCTGCGCGGCAACCTGAATGTAAATCTGTCGCCGATGCTGAATATTTCGGTGCTGCCGGTGGTGTTTAAGGACTTTATCTCCCACTATCCGGAAGTAAACCTGTTTACGGCGGAACGGTATCGTGACCATATTATTGAACGATGCGTAGAGCATCAGGAACTTGGCATGATCTGTGTATCGCCGCTGATTACAGAATTTTTTGAAAATATTCCGGAGGAAGTGGAGCTGATTCCGCTGAAACAGTATCCGATTTATATTGCGGTTTCGGCAGGGCATCCGCTGGCGGACCATAAATCGTTATCTATCAGCACCATCGCTCATTATCCGTTTGTTGTATATGAAATCGGCGGTACCGGCGGTGTGCATACATTCCAGAAGCTTGGTCACACCAAGGTGGCACTATCCACCAACAACTACAAGCTGTGCGAGGAAATGCTCCGCAACGATACGGCCATTATGTACAGTTTTCCGCCGTATCTGGAACGTAATGTGTTTCCGTCGCTGGTGCATATTCCGGTGAAGGATAAGCAGGCGACCTTTACGATTTATGCGGCAGTGAACAAAAATATCGACAAAAACCAGCTGGCACTGGCTCGAAAATTCATTCATGTATTCAGTGAATATCTGTAACGATTTCCGTTGACTCTTGCTTCTGCTGGTTGCAACTGAAACAGGATAAAACGGAAAAAGACAGTAGGATTATAGCATAGCTGAATGAATTGTGCAATGTTAAAAAAAC
>DAISWV010000234.1:0-2873 GCA_036826195.1 Peptococcaceae bacterium
TTTAAAATCAGGTTTACTTCCCGCTCCGGAGCGGATAAGCGAATCTGCACATTGTCCATGGCGCCTGTGAACTCGTAATCACCGGCCTTGGTGATATGAATAATTGTATTTTCGGTATCTTTATGTTCCGCAGCCACATCCTCATGTTTTTCCAGAGCAGAGGAAATATAAACCGCCCGGGTACTGTCTTCGGTAACAGCCTGACCGTTTATGGTAACGGATTCATCGTTCAGGGTAATTTTTGCGGTATCGCTGTCCGCACTGCTGCATCCAAAGCAAAGCAGTCCGGCAATCAGCATTGCGGATAATACACATCGTTTTTTCATAACTTCATACCTCGTTTCTGTTTTATGGTTTATTCAGGATTTCGTTATTTCGTGTTAAATTCCTGTAAGAGACAGATACATTGTAGCATAAAGTTTTGATGGAGTTGTTATGATTATGCAAAGATTTTCTTAAATTCTGGCAAAATCTTTCAGACTGGCGGAAATCCTGTTGGACAGGGCTTTAAAGTGTGATAAAATAAAAAAGTAGTGATTTTGTATTTTATCGGAAAGAGGTTATATATATGCGTATTTTAGTAGCAGGCGGTGCCGGATACATCGGGAGCCACACCTGTCTGGTTCTGCTGGAGGCAGGCCACGAGGTTGTGGTGGCGGATAATCTGTGCAACAGCAAGGAGGAATCGCTGCGCCGGGTGCAGGAACTGACCGGCAAACCGATTACTTTTTATAAAGTGGATGTTACCGATGAGGCTGCGGTTGAAAACATCTTCGCCGAACAGCAGATTGACGGCGTGATTCATTTTGCCGGCTTAAAAGCGGTGGGCGAATCGGTAGAGCAGCCGGTGCGCTATTACTATAACAATGTAGTGAGCACCTTAACACTGTGCAATGTAATGAAACGCCATGGCGTGAATAAATTTGTGTTCAGCTCCTCTGCAACCGTATATGGCGAAAATGCCATCCCGTTTGTAGAAACTATGGATTTACTGCCAACCACCAATCCATACGGCGAAACCAAAGTGATGAGCGAGCGCATTTTAAAAGATGTTGCCAACGTAGAGCCCGACTGGTCCGTTGCGCTGCTGCGGTATTTTAACCCAATCGGTGCCCACGAAAGCGGCCGTATTGGCGAAGACCCGCAGGGTATCCCGAATAATCTGATGCCGTACATTACCCAGGTGGCAAGCGGCAAGCGTGATCACCTGCGCGTATGGGGCAACGATTACCCAACAGTGGACGGTAGCGGTGTACGCGACTATATTCATGTAATGGATTTAGCCATCGGCCATGTAAAAGCGCTGGAAAAACTGTGCGAGGAAAAAGGTGTACTGATTTATAATCTGGGCACCGGCAGCGGTGTCAGCGTATTGCAGCTGGTACATGCCTTTGAAAAAGCCAACAATTTAACCATCCCGTATAAAATTTATGACCGCAGAGCCGGCGATATTGCCGAATTTTATGCCGATGCGTCCAAAGCGGAGCGGGAGATGGGCTGGAAAGCCACCCGCACCATCGAGGATATGTGCCGCGATGCCTGGAACTGGCAGCGGCAGAATCCGCAGGGATATTAAAAGTAATAAAATACAGTGTCATTTCGACCGGAGGACGCAGTCCGGAGCGGAGAACTCTTAAAGATCCTTCGACTTCGCTTGCGCTTTGCTCAGGATGACAGAGAGTATGATAAAAAGGAGCGATTATTATGTCTGAAATCAGAGTAGATGTTTCCCAGGCCATTGCTGAACTGCCAGTGGCTCAGTATCAGGAAAAAGTAAATGCCATTCATGAAGAACTGCACAGCGGTAAAAACGGTTTTACCGGCTGGGTAGATTATCCATCTACCGTAGAAGGTGACTTAGTGTGGCGGATTATGACCACCGCATGGAAAATTCAGAAACAGTGCACTGCATTTGTGGTAATCGGTGTAGGCGGCTCTTACTTAGGTGCCAAAGCATGTCTGGAATTATTACAGTCTCCATTTTATAACGAATTCTTTGCAAAAGAACGCAACCTGCCGAAAATCTATTTTGCAGGCCATCATTTAAGCAGTGTGTACTATCATGAGCTGTTCCACCGCTTACGCAAAGAGGAAGTTGCCGTTTGTGTAATTTCCCGTTCCGGCAGCACTCTGGAACCAATGATTGTATTTGAGATGTTCAAAAAATTCATGGAAGAGAAATACGGCGATGAAGCCAACGAACGCATCTATGTAGTAACCGGCAGCAAAGGCAAACTGCGCGATGAAGCCAACGAAAAAGGCTACACCACATTTGATGTGCCGGATGACATCGTGGGCCGCTTCTCCGTATTAACACCGGTTGGCCTGCTGCCGATTGCTGTAGCCGGCATCGATTTAGAAGCAGTGCTGCAGGGTGCCCGTCAGGCACAGGCGGCTACTGCAAATCCGGATTTAAACGAAAACGACTGCTACCGCTATGCGCTGACCCGCCATCTGTTAAAAGAACAGCAGGACAAACGCATGGAGGTATTTGAAGTATATGATGGCAAACTGCGCTACTTCACCGAATGGATGAAACAGCTCTTTGGCGAAAGCGAATGCCAGAACGGTCAGGGCGTATTCCCGGTATCTATGCAGATGTCTACCGATTTGCACTCCTTAGGCCAGTTCCTGCAGGAAGGCCGTCAGGATTTCTTTGAAACCGCAGTCATTATCGAGGATGTTACCTACGATATCATGCTGCCGGAAGGCATTACCGACCACGCCAAAACCCTGCATCAGATGAACCAGCTGGTGCGTGAAAGCGTAAAAGAAGCCCATCTGGAAAACGGCACACCAAACATCGTAATTACCCTGCCGGAAATCTCCGCATACTCCTTCGGGAAAATGGTGTACTTCTTTGAAAAAGCATG
>DAISWV010000235.1:0-2862 GCA_036826195.1 Peptococcaceae bacterium
CATATTATTTCACCGCCTCAAAGTCAATCTGACGTTCTTCTATATTTACCCGTGTAAGACGAACTTTTATTTCCTGTCCCAGCTGATAGATTTTCCGGCTGTGTTCTCCTAATAAAGAGAAGGTTTCCGGACGGTACTGATAAAAATCATCCACCAGTGTAGAGATATGCACCAGTCCCTCCACCGAATTTTCCAGCTGCACAAACAGCCCAAACCCTGTAACGCCGCTGATTTTTCCCACAAAGGTTTCGCCAACATACGGTTTCATAAATTCTACTTTTTTAAGGTCCACACTGTCGCGTTCTGCCTCTTCTGCAATTTTTTCGCGCATGGAGGACTGCTCTGCATACTGGTTCATCTTTTTGGCCAGCACTTCAGCCCGTTTGCTATCCAGCTGTTCCCCATTATGAATCAGTTCCTTAATTACTCTGTGAATGGCTAAATCAGGGTAGCGGCGAATCGGCGATGTAAAATGAGAATAATACTGCGCCGATAGCCCAAAATGCCCCAGGGCATCGGTATCATACCGGGCATGCTGCATAGAGCGCAAGAGCACAGAGTTTACGATTTTTTCCTCCGGTTTACCGGCTGCTTCATCCACAATACTCTGGTAGGCTTTTGGATGAATGGTATTGCCTGCCCCTTTAATGCTGTAACCCAGCGCCTGCAGGAATTTATTCACATCCATCACATCTTCTGTTTTTGGCTCCTCATGCACGCGATATAAAAACGGCACTTCCATCCAGAAATAATGCTCGGCTACGGTTTCGTTGGCGCAAAGCATAAACTCTTCAATGATTTTATCGGCAATACCGCTCTCCCGCCATTCAATGCGAACCGGATGGCCTTTTTTATCCAGTATCACTTTACTTTCCGGGAAGTTAAAGGTAATAGCACCGCGACGCAGACGTTTTTTCTCTAAAATGCCCTGCAGAGCTTCCATATCCTTTAACATCGGGATTAATTCCCGATACTGCTCACACAAGGCTTCGTCGTTGCCAGCCAGAATACGGGTTACATTTTTATAGGTCATGCGATAATTTACATGAATCACCGACTCAAAAATTTCGTGCGCCACCACAATCCCTTTGCCATCCACTTCCATCATACAGGTCATGGCCAGCCGATCCTCACCGGCATTGAGACTGCACACTCCGTTGGATAATTTCTGCGGCAGCATCGGGATTACCCGGTCCACCAGATACACACTGGTAGCGCGCGCTAACGCCTCTTTGTCCAGGATGCTATCCTCGGTCACATAATGCCCCACATCGGCAATATGCACACCGAGCAGATAATTGCCGTTATCCAGCTTCTGCACTGTAACCGCATCGTCTAAATCTTTGGCATCCTCGCCATCGATAGTTATCATTAATAAATCTCGCAAATCGCGACGTTTTGCGATTTCAGCGGCATCAATCTGTTCCGGAATAGCCCTTGCCGCTTCCAGCACCTCTGCCGGAAATTCCTGCGGCAGACTGTGCCCGTAAATAATCGACAAAATATCCACGCCCGGCGAATCCTTATAGCCGATCAGCTGCACAACTTTGCCTTCCGCGCTGCGGGTTTTCTGCGGCCAGGTGATAATTTCCACCAGCACCTTCATGCCGTTTCGCGCACCGTTAAAATTATCTTTGGAAATAAAAATATCACTGCCGAACTTTTTATCATCTGGAATTACAAACGCAAAGTGTTTACTGCTTTCAAACGTACCCACAATATGCTGTACATTGCGCGCAAGGATGCGGATAACCTCCCCTTCCGCACGGAATTTCGTGCCGGTACGTGCATCAAACCCCGCCGGACGCTTAATACGCGCAATCACCTTATCTCCATTTAACGCACCGTTTAAATCCGATGCATGGATGTATAAATCCTCCACTTCAGAGTTTTCCGAAATCAGGAAGCCAAACCCTTTTGGATGGCGGCTGATTTTACCCTTCAGCAAATTAAACTGCTCCGGCAGCCCGTAGCGGTTTTTGCGGCTTAACACAAGCGCACCCTCATCCTCCAGCTCCTTCAGAACAGCCTTTAACTGCACAAGCTGCTCCACGCTTTCCGCGCCCAGCACCTCCGCCAGTTCCTCCTCACTGAGCGGACGCACCGCCTCGTTTTCGATATATGTAAGAACGTCTTCCTTGGTAAACGTTTTTTCTGTCATCCTATTCAGCACCTCCGGAATCCAATAGTCGTAAACGTAATCGCATCTATTGTTCACCGTTTCCGGTTCTCTCTATTCGCTTCTATTACTGTTTCAATTTATATTGCTTTCATGATACCGTTTTCCCATGTAAAATGCAATCTTTTTCAACTGCAAAGCGAATTTAAAACACAAGACATCAAAACATTGAAAACAGAAACATACCAAAACAATGAAAACATAAAACATTATGAACCGTAACGTTATAATTGTTCATGTGCATGAGATATTTCGCTGAACCTTCTGACGGATCTGAATGATTGTTTCATAAACCTTTCTATGTTTCATTTCATATTAGAAATAGTTTGTGTCAGAATCATTCAGATCATTCAGAAGTATAATGGTTGAGCCAATCGTCTATTCAGGAATCCTTCAGCAAAGGTTCAGAAATCATTCAGGTGAATGGAGCAATGCAGGGTATGCAGGGCTGCGTAATATCTTTTCTTTTTCTTCTGGTTTTTATATCGTTTTTTATGGCTGAACTCTGCATACCTTGCAGAACCCGCTTCGTTAAGCCAAATAACCCTGCATACAACCCTCCATGCACATTCCATGTCTTGCATTTTTTCTCCTAAAAAATGTTAATAATAAATGTTATGTAAACTAGGGGGGCGTATTCAAAACTCATGAGTTTTGAATACCTCCACCACTGGTGGACACTC
>DAISWV010000236.1:0-2832 GCA_036826195.1 Peptococcaceae bacterium
AAGTGATAGGCGAAGCAGATGACGAATACCTTATGTATATCTGGATAGAAGGTGCATATGAGGTAACAGCGGAAGAAGCAAAAGAGGCTCGTTTAAACGATGGGGCCTTGTCCTATGGCCGGGATGGAAAAGATTATCTGTATGACAGAGCATTAGTGATGTGGGTATCGCAGGAAGATGGCCATATCGCGACTATGGGGTATGACAACCGGACAATGGATAACGTGAAACCATCAGAAATCGGCCGCGATAAAGAAAAACGGGATAAATATGTACAGAGAATTGCGAAAACTTTAATTAACGATGGCGAAAATCTGACTTTCAAAGAACAGAATATTGCTAGTGATACTGATGGAAATGCTATTCGGGGCACATACACCACCGGTACTATGGCGGATATAGAAATGTATGCGATGCGGCTCAATTATCAGCATGGGTATCTGGAACAGTTTATGTATTACGGTCCGGATGCGTGGACACAAGGCAAGGTATCTCGGGAATATGATATTACCATAGAAGGCATGACGGAAACTGTAGAACTTACCATGAATCGCCGACCGGATTATTATGTGCTGTTTGCCGATGCAGAAAGGTTTAACAGCCAGACTGACGGTGAGATGATAGAGGGCTGTTTTACAGATAAATATGTTCTGGCTGGCGATGATGAAACAACACCGGTAAAGACATATATGGCTGTGAGTTATACACCGGATTGTACCATGGAGGAGTGGCGGCAGACGGAAAAAACGGGGAAAACATATGCCTATACACTTCCGCAGATACAGCCGGGGGAAGAATGGACGCCTGGCTGGAACCGAACCGGACAGACAAAAATTTTCCCGGAAGATCCAAATCGAATCTGGCAGGTGCTGAAACCGGCAAAAGAAATATCTGGAATTAGTAACATCTGCTATGCTACATCGTACCGGGGTGGTGTGATGGCTATGTATATCAGTTATCCTGATGCATATGCCGAAGGCTGGGGCAGCCGGATGCATGCAATGGCAGATACACTGGTCCTGGCGGCGAGAGAAGATACAGAGGCTGATAAAAAAGAAGACTCGAAAAAAGCAAATGCTGTTTACAAACAGGTGGCAAAGTTTTTGCCGGAAGATGCTATTCATAAACCAGAACAGTTTCAGAAAACAGGTGGCGAGAACAATACCGTCGGATATCTGTGGGTAGAAAATCCATATGAGGTAACAGAAGAGGAAACCTATGGAAAAGGTATAATGTGCCTGCACAAAAACGGAAAGCATTATCTGTATGAACGGGCATTGCTGGTATATGTGGATGAGGAAACCGGTCGGATTGTCAGCTATGATTATGATCGCAAGGAAGAAAAACCGGAAAAAATGTCTGAAATCGCGGGAAAAAACATATGGCAAAAGCAGGAGTATGTTCAGAAAACAATTCGACCGTTGATAGAAGGTGATGAGTTGCTATTCTGTGATTACAGGAAAGCAAACCAGAGCTATGTTACCTCTGCAGGTGTGCAGAAGTACCGGGCAGTACCAGCTGCTGTTTCAGATGATTCGGCCGATGGCTATTTTATCAGTGAAAACACGGCGAATGATTATCAGTATCTTGTAAAACTGAATTATGATTACGGTTACATTGAGGAGCTGTACAGCTGGTATCACAATGAGAATCTGGCAGCGCAGGTGGAAAACTGGCTGGCGGTGGAATATACAAGACTGCATGAAGAGTATTATGATATCAATGGTTTTGAGGCAGCTATTGCGGAAGAAGCATTAGAAAACGGTAAGTACACTGTCAGTCTGAATTTTACGATGAATTATCGTAATAAAGGCACAGTGGATGAAAATACGTATCTGAATCAGTTGAAGGCAGCCGGGTCGCCGGATTATCAGCAGCTGTATGAGGATTATGAGAAGCCGCAGCAAAGTATAGCAAATCTTAAAATTGAGGCACCTCTGCTGGGCAGTAAACAGTTGAGTGTGCAAGGTATCCGGCTTTATACTGCCATTGATGGTGCTGCCGGTTCCATGCACTGGCAGGAGATACCGGGGCTGTATGTATTTCTGAAAGATGGCGAACGGGAAGTTGCCGGCTGGAGCAAGGAGAAAACAGCGGTATTGTGGGCGGCAGATAATTACCTGCAGGCGTATGTGTCGCAAGATGCAGAAGGGATGGAGCGGTACAGCACAATAGAATCAATTACCACCGAAAGTCAGTATCTTGCCGGAAAAGGCTATGCTTCGCTTGAGCCGTCAGGGCAGAACTTTCGTGCCCATCTGGTTGAGCAGTTTCAAAAAGAGTACGGCGGGAATGCGGCAGTACATCCAGATACCACGGTAAAACTATGTCTGACCTTGAAAACGTATAATTATTATTATGGTGAGGATTATCTGTATCTGACCCTGCAAAAAGAAGGAAAAACACACTGGGTTGTAACAGATGCGTATGTAGAAGAATTTAGAATCTGATGAAAGATTAAAGCAAAACGGCTGTGGCGAAATTGTCACAGCCGTTTGTATGTTTTATGAAAGTATCATTTGAACAATCGTTTTTTTGCAAAAAAGAACCCTGCCAGCCAGAACGGGATGGAAAACAGCAGCATGTTAAACTGGTTATCCCGAATACTGATATAACCGGCTACGGCAAGAAAGCCGAACCAGAACAGGAAAAAGCCTGCGGCAAAGAGTTTGTCACACAGCTTTGCAAAGTGCGGCATGTGCAATATCAGGGCGGCATATTTCACGGCCATGACAATGCTGCAGATTAGAAAAGGGATAAAGATAATTTTCGGGCTCGGTGTATTTATCATAAAATACAGCAGCACAACTGTGATAAAAATGGCGGAAATCA
>DAISWV010000237.1:0-2831 GCA_036826195.1 Peptococcaceae bacterium
GCAGCTTTGCAACCTATGAAGAAGCAAAGAGCCTGGCTATGATGCTGCAGGGCGGGGCGCTGCCAATTGATTTAACTATCGTAGAAAAACAGATGACAGGCCCGCAGCTGGGTGCGGACTCCATTGAAAAAAGTATTAATGCAGCCATTATCGGGATTGCGGTGTTAGCAGTCTTTATGATTGCAATTTACCGCGTACCGGGTTTAATTGCCACCTTTGCGCTGTTATTATATGCACTGCTTGTAATTGGTGTAAACGTAGCGATTAAAGCCACTATTACTCTGCCGGTAATTGCAGCGTTCTTATTATCCATTGGTATGGCCGTGGATGCTAACGTTATTATTTTTGAACGTATCAAAGAAGAACTGCATACCTGCAAAACTCTGCGTGTATCGGTGGAATCCGGCTTTAAAAAAGCATTCTCCACCATTTTTGACTCCAACATTACCACTCTGCTGGCAGCGGTTATTTTAATTGCATTCGGCAGCGGTGCTGTGCGCGGTTTTGCGGTAACCTTAACCATTGGTATTCTGGCAAGTATGTTCACAGCTATTACCTTTACCCGTTTTATGCTTACCACATTGGTATCTTCTAACCTGGTGAGCGATCCAAAATGGTACGGCCTGAAAAGAGGTGTCTGTGATGAAGATTAATATCATTGAAAAACGAAAAATCTGGTATGTGGTTTCCGTTGTGATTCTGTTAGCCGGTATGGTTTCTATGCTGGTGCAGGGGCTGAATCTGGGGATTGACTTTGTAGGCGGTAATAAAATTACGGTGCAGTTTGAACAGCAGGTAGATATTGCAGACTTACGCACTGCGCTGAACGAAAATGACCTGGAAGGAAGCAAAATTCAGGAGCTGGATAATGGTGCTTTTGTTCTGAAAACCTCTGAAATGGATCAGACAAAACAGGATATGGTTCTGGCTGATTTAAACAGCCGCTTTGGCTCGATGGAAATTGTAGAAAGTAATCTGGTAGGACCTAGCGTTGGTGAAGAACTGAAGAAAAATGCTGTGATTGCGCTTGCATTAGCTGTAATTTTGATGATTGCGTACATCAGTTATCGCTTTGAACTGCATTTTGCGATTGCCGGAGTCATTGCACTGTTCCACGATATTTTTATTGTGGTGGCGATTTTCAGTATTCTGCAGCTGGAAGTGGACAGCACCTTTATTGCAGCGCTGTTAACCATTTTCGGTTATTCCATTAACGATAAAATCGTAGTATTTGACCGTATTCGCGAAAATATGGGCCGAGTGAAAAAAGATCAGCTCTCCGGTATTGTAAATATGAGTATCGGGCAGAGTTTCACCCGTTCTATGAACACCTCCATCAGTACTCTGATTTTACTCCTGGCGATGCTGTTCTTTGGCGGTGAAACCACACGCATTTTTGTACTGGCTATGTCGTTAGGCGTTATTGTGGGGACATATTCCTCGCTGTGCATTGCCAGTCCAATCTGGTATGAAATTAAAATGCATATCAAAGGCAGCCGCATCGAAACAAAATAAATATGAACCGTTTTATCAACAGACTCTGATGAATTTATCAGGGTCTGTTTTTTTGTGCGAATTTAAGAGGCACAAAGATTCGATATGCAGCATACACTGTTATTATGTTAATCGATATTAATTATTGTTGTGCAATATTCATAAGTTTCAGAATAATACAATGGTTGCGAGATGAAAATAGTGTATAATGATGAAATTCTAGTTTACACACAATATTAAATATGCTAAGATATCGATAAAAGCCAAAAGGCAGGGGGAATCGTCATGGGATGTAAGACAGAACAGAGCGTTATTATCCGGGTGTCCCGGGTCGGCATTGTATTGAATCTGGCGCTGACCATTTTAAAATTTGCAGCTGCAATACTGGCTCATTCCAGCGCAATGTTTGCCGATGCGATACATTCGGCATCGGATATATTCGGTTCGTTTCTGGTTATCATCGGGGCCAAAGTATCGGGGCGTGAGGCAGATCAGGAGCATCCTTACGGGCATGAGCGTATGGAATGTGTTGTATCCATGATATTGGCCAATATTCTGCTTCTGGCAGCAGCTGGAATCGGAATTTCCGGGCTGGAAAAAATATTTTCCGGCGCGTATGCTTCTCTGGAAGCGCCGGGAAGGCTGGCTCTTGGTGCAGCACTGTTTTCGATTCTTGTGAAAGAAGGGCTCTTCTGGTATACCAGAACGGCTGCAAAACAGGTTAATTCGGTATCGTTAATGGCAGAGGCCTGGCATCATCGTTCCGATGCACTGAGCTCCATCGGCAGCTTTGCAGGGATTTTAGGTGCACGAATGGGCTTTCCTGTGCTGGATCCACTTGCCAGTGTACTGATTTCGCTATGTATTATCAAAGTGGCAGTGGATATTTATAAAGAAACCATTGACCGCATGGTTGACCGTTCCTGCGATGCTAGAACCGAAGCTGCTATGCGGGAACTGATTCTGAATTGTGAAGGTGTGGAGCGTCTGGATGTGCTTCGTACCCGTCTGTTTGGATCAAAGCTTTATGCGGAAGTGGAAATCGGTGCGGATGAATCCTTATCGCTGCGCAAAGCACATGATATTGCAGTGCTGGTGCATAACCGTATTGAAGAGAATTTCCCGTTGGTAAAACACTGTGTGGTGCATGTAAATCCAGTGCGTGAAACCGGACGATTATAAAAATTGTTCTGCTGAAATAAAAACGTAAAAAATCGAATTTTTTTAGAAAAACCTGTTGACAAAACACCCACTCATGCATATAATAAATATTGTTGGTCGCCGGGGTGTGGCTCAGTTTGGTAGAGTACGTGGTTTGGGACCATGGGGCCGGGGGT
>DAISWV010000238.1:0-1559 GCA_036826195.1 Peptococcaceae bacterium
AGGCGGTAGCTGATAATTTTTTTGCCTTCTGCGGCTTTGCCGAATTCAAAACATTCATCCAGGTACTGGGTAAATGGAATCGTGATATCATTGGCCTCAAAGGCATGCAGAGAAATATTTAATTTGTGCAGAGCCGGTGCGGATAACAGCATATCTTTCTGCTTTGCAAGCAGCGTGCCGTTGGTGGTAAGAATGACTTTAAAGCCGCTTTTTCCTGCCAGATGCAGAAACTGTGAAAGCAGAGGGTGGCAGAGCGGCTCCCCCATCAGATGAAAGTATAAAAAGTCTGTGTAAGGGCGCAGTTTTGCAAGCAGGTCCGAAAACTCCGGTTCGGTTAATGCATGCGGTGTCCGTTTGGTGCCAGGGCAGAACTGACACTTCAGATTGCAGATATTTGAAATTTCAAGATATACTTTGCGAAATCGCATAATACATGTATCTCCTTTATCGTAAACAAAAAAGCACTGGCCAATCGGTCAGTGCTTTTTAATGGAGCGGGTAAAGGGAATCGAACCCTCATATTCAGCTTGGGAAGCTGATGTTCTACCACTAAACTATACCCGCATAAATATCTGCTAAATATTATAGCATAGCAAGGTTGCTCTGTCAAAACAAATTTAAAAATAAAAAAAGAAGCTAATGGCGGGAATCGAACCCGCGACCTGCTGATTACGAATCAGCTGCTCTACCGACTGAGCTACATCAGCAACAGTTAATATTATACTCACTTTAACATAAAAATGCAACGAATTTTGATGTATTTTCTATTGAACACAATTTATTGTAACAAAAAAGCAATGCTGATAAAAATACGCATTGCTTTTAACCTGCTATTTATTCTGTACGATAAAGTTGTAAACGTCCCGTTTGCTTAAGCCTGCTTCTTTGGCAGCCTGTTTAATGGCGTCTTTTTGTGAGATTCCGTCGGCTTCTAATTGTGATACGCGTTCTACCGCCCAGTCGATGCCCCGTTCTTCGGGCGGAGCAGGGTCAGCGCCGTGGAGCAGCAATACAAATTCACCGCGAATGCCCTCGGCTTCAAAATGAGCCAGTACTTCGGACGGAGTGCCGCGCACGATTTCCTCAAATTTTTTGGTGAGTTCGCGGGCAGCAGCCATGGAACGATCAGGAAATACTTCTATCATGGTTTTCAGGGTATCTTCCAGACGGTGGGGCGATTCGTAAAAAATCATAGTGCGCTCTTCGTGCAGAAGATTCTGAAAATACTGAAGGCGTTCTTTTTTCTGCCGGGGGATAAAACCCTCAAAGGCAAAGCGGTCTGTCGGCAGGCCGGATAATACAAGGCCTGTAATGGCGGCCACGGCTCCGGGCAGTACGGTGAAGGGAATATCCTCAGCCAGGCACTGCTGTACCAAATCATAACCTGGGTCAGAAATGCCGGGCATACCGGCATCGGATACCAGTGCAATGTTTTTGCCTTCTTTCAGCTGCTGGATAATCACATCGCCTTTGGTCATTTTATTGTGTTCGTAATAACTGGTTACCGGTTTGGAAATCTCGAAATGATTTAACAGCTGCAGGGTTTTACGTGTATCTTC
>DAISWV010000238.1:1659-2796 GCA_036826195.1 Peptococcaceae bacterium
ACAGCATCGATAGAAAATCGAAAGCCCTGCGTTTTCTGCAGGACTTTCCATTGTTGACTGATACATAAATCTGTGAGTTCTTCATCGGGAAGAATGCTATCTGGTAACATTCTGTAATACCTCCATGCAGAAAAGACAGCCGCCGTCATGTTCCCGGCCGAAATACGTAGCGCATACATGATAGCCCTCATCGTAGAGCTGCTGCAGTGCTTTCTGACCGCCGGCGGTATCTTTGTTTTCGTTTATAACAGGTGTAATCTGCTGACGAAGACGTTCGTTTTCTTCTTCCAGTTTTGCTACCTGTGTCTGCATTTCCTTCAGTGCGAACGTTAATTGCTGCAGCGTTGTCTCCATTGCTGCCAGTTGTGCACTCAAATTCATTTTCTCACCCGCATTTCCCGCAGCTGTCTAGTCTTCCAGCTTGGATAAGTCGAAGTCGGTTACGTCTTCGTCTACATTGTTCAGAGCATCCAGATTTTTGACTTTGCAGCCGCATTTTCTATTTTCTACATAAACATCATTTTCGTATTTTAAACAGCAGAGCAGACGTCCGCAAATCCCGGAAATTTTAGAAGGGTTTAAGGACAGATTTTGTTCTTTTGCCATTTTAATCGACACCGGAGCAAAATCCCCCAGGAATGTGTGGCAGCACAGCTCGCGTCCGCAGAACCCGATACCGCCCAGCATTTTTGCTTCATCGCGTACACCAATCTGGCGCAGCTCGATGCGGGTGCGGAATACAGTGGCCAAATCTTTTACCAGTTCACGGAAATCTACACGGCCGTCAGCAGTAAAGAAGAAAATAACTTTGCTGTTATCGAATGTGTACTCTACATCAATTAATTTCATCGGCAGATTATGCTGAAAGATTTTCTCCAGACAAATATCAAATGCTTCTTTTTCCCGCAGTTTATTTTCGGCTACGCGGGCATCATCATCGGCATTGGCTACGCGAATGACTTTTTTTAACGGCTGGACAACTTCGCTGTCCTCAACCTGCTTTAAGCCTACTACCACGCTGCCGTATTCCACGCCGCGGGCAGTTTCTACAATAACGTGATCGCTGGTGGTAATTTCAAACTCATCAGGATCAAAATAATATATTTTACCGGCTTCCTTAAAACGGACGCCAATCAC
>DAISWV010000239.1:0-2777 GCA_036826195.1 Peptococcaceae bacterium
ATGAGAGATGCTGGGGAATACCCCTATGATGAAACAATACGAAGCGATAAAAAAAGACTATCAGGACTGTCTGCTGTTTTATCGGCTGGGCGATTTTTATGAAATGTTCGGGCCTGATGCCGAACTGGGGAGCCGTTTACTCGGCATCACCCTGACGTCACGGGATGGGGGCATGGGCAAAGTGCCAATGTGCGGAGTCCCGTTTCATTCGGCTGATAATTATATTGCAAAAGTGATTAGTGCCGGGCAGAAGGTAGCCATCTGTGAACAGATGGAAGACCCGAAAAGTGTGAAAGGTATTGTAAAAAGAGAAGTTATCCGTGTAATTTCACCGGGCACTATTTTAGAAGGCAATTTTCTTGAGGAGCGAAATAGCAATTATTTATTGGCAGTGGTAAAAGGGGATAACGGTTACGGCTTTGCTGCAGCCGATGCATCCACGGGTGAATTTATGGCAACCGAAATTCCCGACTGGCATACGCTGCATAATGAGTTCTGGCGCTTTGACCCGGTGGAGTGTCTGGTATCAGCTGAGGATGCAGAGCTGTTAGAAGAAATACAGCGTATTGCCGGAGAAAACCGCGTAACCATTACATCCCATCATGCCCATGCCTTTAATGCGGGCTATGCAGAAAAAACCATTCTGGAACATTTCCGTATCAATGCATTAACCAGTCTTGGATGTGAAGAAAAACCGCTGTTAACTATTGCAGCCGGTGCTGTTCTGGATTATCTCAAAATGATGCAGAAAAGCCGCCCTGCCAATATTATGAGCTTAAAGGTGTACTCGTTAAAAGAAACCATGGATTTAGATTACGCCACACGTCGCAATCTGGAACTGGTACGGTCGCTGCATGGTGCAGACCGCAAGGATTCGGTACTGGGCATTATTGATTATACTCGTACAGCATTAGGCGGCCGCTTGTTAAAAAACTGGCTGGAAAAACCGCTGTTAAGTGCAGCGGATATCCGCCGTCGTTTAGATGCCACGGAAGAAATGGTGAACGATACCACCCTGCGCTTATCCTGTAAAGAACATTTAGACCCGGTATACGATTTAGAGCGCATTGTATCTCGCATTGCTTATGGCACTGCCAACGCGAAAGATATGCTGGCGTTAAAAAATTCCCTCTCGCAGCTTCCGGCTCTGGAAAAAACACTTTCCGGTGCTCATTCTGCGTATTTACAGGGCCTTTATAACGATTTTGATATTCTGGATGATATCTATGCACTGCTGGATGCATCCATTCATCCGGAGGCGCCGTTTTCTGTTCGGGAAGGCGGGCTTATTAAAGATGGTTATCATGCAGAAATTGATGAGCTGCGTGATATTTTAGTAAACGGCAAACGGTGGATTGTAGAACTGGAGCTTCGGGAGAGAGAACGCACCGGTATTAAAAATCTGAAAGTCAGCTACAATAAGGTATTCGGATACTACATTGATATTACACGCAGTAAAAGTGCCGATGTACCGGAAGAATATGTGCGCAAACAGACCCTTGCCAACAGCGAGCGGTTTATCACACCGGAATTAAAAGAACTGGAAAGCCGTGTGTTAGGCGCGGATGAAAAATTAAAAGAGCTGGAATATCAGGTGTTTGTTAGCCTGCGCAGCTCTGTGGCTGAACAGGTGGAACGCATTTTAAAAACAGCACACTGTATTGCACAGTTAGACTGTATCTTCTCGTTAGGGCAGGCTGCAGTGTATCATAATTTCTGCAAGCCTGCTATCTCTGAGGATGGACAGTATATATTAAAAGACTGTCGTCATCCGGTTGTAGAAGAAAAATTAAAAGACGGCTGGTTTATTCCAAACGATGTACATTTTCATCCGGAGCAGGAGCGGTTTTTAATTATTACAGGGCCTAACATGGCAGGGAAAAGCACATATTGCCGCAGTATCGCTGTGGCTTCCGTATTAATGCAGACAGGGTCTTTTGTACCTGCAAGGGAAGCGGTTATGCCTGTGGTAGACCGTGTATTTGCGCGTATTGGTGCCAGTGATGATTTAAGTACCGGGCAGAGTACCTTTATGGTGGAGATGAACGAAGTCGCGAATATTGTAAACAATGCTACAAAAGACAGCCTAATCATTTTGGATGAAGTGGGCCGTGGAACCAGCACGTATGATGGCCTGGCTATTGCATGGGCGTTAACGGATTATATCAACAATACTATTCGTGCAAAAACCATGTTTGCTACCCATTATCATGAGTTGACTGCGCTGGAAGAACAGCCCGGCATTCGCAATTATTCGGTGGCAGTAAAAGAAGATGGTGAAAAAATCACCTTTCTGCGAAAAATTATCGCAGGCGGTGCAGATCGCAGCTACGGGATTCATGTAGCAAGTCTGGCTGGAATTCCAGAGGCAATTTTGCAGAATGCAAGGGATATTCTGCGGACTCTGGAAATGGAAAAAGAGCAGCACAGGCCAAAAGCGAATCAGATGGAACTGTTTATCGCGGAAGCTGAGACAGTGACAACATATAATCAAAAAGAAGCAGAAGAACAGAGCGCTATGGTGCTTCCAGAGGTTGTGCAGGAACTGGCTGCAGTGAATATGAATACACTCACTCCGATGGATGCTATGAATCTTCTGTTCCGTCTGCAAAAAAAAGCGCAGGAGGTGGTAGACTCTGGGACAGATTAAACGATTAGAAGAACACATTGCCGATAAAATTGCAGCTGGCGAAGTAGTGGAACGGCCCTTGTCGGTTGTAAAAGAACTTCTGGAAAACAGTCTGGATGCAGGAGCCGACTTTGTGGAAATTGAAATC
>DAISWV010000240.1:0-2753 GCA_036826195.1 Peptococcaceae bacterium
ACTCAAACATTGTTTTTCAATGACTTATGCTGTTACGATTTGAAACTGTGGTTCCCTTTGCAGAATCACGTTATACTGTTTTATAAAGGAGTATTCCATTATGTCCGCAGACCATCGCCGCGAAACTATTATTCGCATTTTAAAAACTGCTGCTGTACCGGTATCTGGAACAGAGCTTTCTGAAACATGTCAGGTAAGCCGTCAGATTATTGTGCAGGATATCGCCTGGCTCCGTGCAGCCGGACATCAGATTTTATCTACAACAAGAGGCTATCTGCTGCAAAGCAGCCCCTCCTGCTCCTGTGTTCTGAAGGTACAGCATACCGATGAACAGATTGAAGATGAACTGAACACGATCGTGGATTTAGGCGGTACTGTACTGGATGTATCCATTTATCACGATGTATACGGCTATTTAAAAGCACCGCTTTATACTTCATCGCGCCGTCAAGTGCAGGAATTTCTGGAATCGCTGAAACAGCGCAATGCCAATCCGTTAAAAAACCTGACAGCCAATGTACACTGCCACACCATTGAGGCAGAAAACAACACGATTCTGCAAATGATTGAAGATGCTTTAAAAAACAAAGGCTATCTGATTCAGCGCGTCTAGATGCATCATAACACAATATAAAACAGACTGATACAGCAAAAGCTGCGTGTAACCCCAAATAAGGTTGCACACAGCTTTTATTATTTTCTACGCTATTAGCGGGATGATTCCCACACATCTTCCTGAATGTTCATTTTTTTCAGTATCGACGGATATACCAGTACAATCACCAGCATCAAAAAAGCCAGCCCTGCCGCAGCCAGATAAATATAACGGTAACCGCCAATATACACCGACAGCATTCCCCAGAACACTGCGCCGAAGGAAAAGGCCAGATCCTCTGCAGCAAGACGCAACGTATTACTTGTCCCCTGCCGCTTTTCGTTCATGGTTTTCAGCGTTTTACTGCTCATCATCGGATAATAAAACCCCATGACTATCCCCAGCGGCACAGCCATTGCATAAATCAGCGCAGGGCTTTCCGCCGCATAGATGCCGTACAGAGCCAGAATCAGCATGGCTGTAATCATAATCAGAATCCGGCGTTCACCCAACCGGTTTACGATACGGTTCATTAAGAGACGTGTTGTAAAATTGGTCAATGCAAAAATTATAAAGAACAGAGACAGATTGCCCAGTTCTGCATCGATAGCATACAGGTTCAGGCAGGCCATAATCGACGAATGGTTGAAGGCAAGCAGAAAGGTTAACACCATCAGCACTGCTGTTGCCAGTGTAAAACCGCTCTTTTCTTTGTTCGACTCTGTATGTTTTTTACTCGCCGGTATCGCATCCGCCTCACACTCCTGCACAGGACTATCTTGTTCAGCACCGGCAGTGCGCGATTTCCCGTTCAGTGTAAAAGCAATTACAAAGGCAAAAACCGTAAACACCGTGCCAATCAGAAACACGATACTGAAGTTTTCCGGATTGCTGTTTGAGATACTAAGCGCAATAGTAGGCCCTACAGCTCCGCACAGGGTATTAAACATCATACAGTAGCCCACACCCTCCAGCAGACGTGCCGGAGGCAGCATGGTGCTGACAATAGTAGCAAGAGCTGCACTGGATAATCCGTAGCCCAAACCATTTATGGCACGCATTGTAATCAGAAACTCCACATCGCTGCTAAACAGGTACCCGACATTGGACATTACTGATAAAAAGAGCCCAATCAGCAGAATTGTTTTGCGCGGAAAGCGATCAAGGACTGGTCCGGTAAAAAAGCGAGTGAACAGTGCCGCAAAAGTAAACATGCCAGTTACTACGCCTACATACAGCTCGATATTCGTAAGACTGCGGGCATAAATCCCGATGGTGGAATACAGCATAAAATACCCAAGCGCCACACAGAGCTGAATCAGAATAGCAGTAATATAGGATCTGGTCCAGAGTTTTTCATGATTCATCGCTCATCCCTCCCGTTCTGTTCCCGACATTTTTATTAAAACTGTATAGTATAGAATTTATTATACGCCTGATTATATCAGATGAAAAGAGCGATTTATAAAAAAAACGGACTCCGCATCCATAGGATACGAGCCCGTTTTAGAGGTTTGCTTAGATTTCCAGCATTCTTGCGATTTCAGCTTTAGGACGGAAACCAACGATTCTGCTAGCTTCCTGACCGTTTTTGAATACGATCAGAGTTGGAATGCTCATTACACCGTAAGACTGAGCGATTCTGCCGCAATCGTCTACGTTCAGTTTGCATACTTTTGCTTTGCCGTCAAAATCGTTTGCCAGTTCATCAACGATTGGAGCAATCATTTTGCAAGGACCGCACCAAGCTGCCCAGAAGTCAACCAGTACTGGCTGTTCGGACTGCAGAACAACTTCGCGGAAGTTGTCTTCGTTTAACATAATTACTTTTTCGCTTGCCATAATATAAAACCTCCTGAGATAGTGAAAATCAACGCTTCACAAAAATCAACATAGGTATAGTTTACAGAATACCGCCTGAAAAGTCAATGACAATCTGTCTAGTATGCGCGTAATCACCAATTTTTATCGGGATCCGGCCGCCAGAAGCTTTTGAATAACGTGTCCTGCCAGAAGCAGCCCTGCTACCGAAGGCACATAGGAAATACTGGCTGGAACCGGTTTTTTATGCTTTTCGCTTTCTTCATTATTCGATATCTGGATACGAACCGGCTGTGCCGTGGAATACAGTACCTCCACACCGGATTGAATCCCGCGT
>DAISWV010000241.1:0-2732 GCA_036826195.1 Peptococcaceae bacterium
ATTTCTGGTTCTTATTTCTTTTAAGCTTTCAGTCGATAAACCCGGCTGCGATGACTGCCTTCTACTACAATCAGTTCTTCCTGCAGCAAATCTTTTATAAGCAGTATAACACGGGCGGCAGACAGGCCGGTAACAGCACGAAAATCGGCATTGGTGCCGGTTACATGCTCCGTCAGATACTCCAGAATCTGCTCTTTGTAACTACGCCTTTCCTGCATAACATCACTCTGTACGCCATCACCGAGGGCAAGGGTCAGCGTGGTGCGATTCGGAGCAAACAGCTCCTGCACCACAGGGTCTTCCCATCCTCTGTTTTTCCAGGCATGAAAAATCTGCGGCATGCCGCTGCCGGTTCCGCGCCCTACGCCAACTAAATGAAACATTTTCATAATAGCAGCGTTTCGCGGGTCAGATACTCCGCCGTTTTTTGCCTCCCGCACATCAATACGGAAAGTACCGGGATTCGAAAACACAACCGATTCGACCTGTTTTAAAATCACAATGCCGCGCGAACCATGGTAATCGGCATGTATCAGCGCATTTGCCAGCGCTTCACAGAGAGCGTTCTGAATTTTTGCGCTCTGCGCAGTGTTAGAAACAGCGCAAAGCAGTTTTTCACGCACCAGGGTATAAAAATCATATACATTCCCGCTCCATCCACCAGAAAACGACGCAATCGATAGAATCTCATCCGAACTGCCCTGTTCCTGATATTCCAGTACAAATTGCGGATAATGCTTTACGATTTCTGTTTCAAGACCAAACATCAAAAGCCCTGCAGCAGTTGGATGCAGCGTGCCATCAGAGCTGTTCCCCACTGCTCCCAGCCGGTGCAGAAAAGCTTCATCCGAAAGAAGTTCCCAGGCATGCCCCGGTGAAACCTCTTCCATTTTACGGCGATACCGATGCACTGTATGATAATCAAAAACAGAAAAATCTTCGGTTTCCAGAATACGCATATCCTGCGTGTCCACAAGAGCATCGCGCATCATGGCAGTTACTTCCTCCCGGCTGCAGCGGAAATCACCCTCGCCGGTTCGCCGGTACGTACCGGTAAAAGGATCGTCATCGATATATACCGGCTTATCAAAGCGGCTGGCGCGCGGCACGTGAATTACAATCATCCGCTTGCCATCAATATTCTGAATGCACACATCCTGCTCTCTTAAAATATTGACACTGACTTTTCTGGGATTATTCAGAATCGCATAAAATTCTGCCACCAGTGCTTCCGGTTCCGGCAGATCGACAATATGCAGTGATTTATCTTTATACTCCTCTACTCCTAACAGCAGGATACCGCCCGTCGCATTTGCAAAGGCGGAGTAGGTCTCCCACAAACTTTTTGGCAGACCGCCCAGCGATTTTTTTGCTTCGATACGGTTGTTTTCCTGATACATTGCAATATTGGATAAATCAAGCATAGTGTCCCTCCTCTGCCTTGTTGTGGTCAGCATTACACGTTTGCCCGACCGATTACAGGCTTTCTACATAGGCCAGTAAATCTTTGCGACTGCCTTTTTTACCTTCAAACGCCTGCTGTTTTTCGGCCTCCGGCGAATCTTCGTTTAATAACAGGTAAAAATCCATACCCAGTTCGGTGGCCGGATAATCTTTTGCCAGACTGTCGCCCACCATCAGACATTCCGCAGGATTCAGATGATATTTTTCGCAAATCTGTTCAAAATATTTCACATTCGGCTTGCTGTAGTTATATGTTTCAAAGCTGGTCACATCAAGCCATGGAATATCCTTTAATCCGCTCCAGCGCACTCGCTCGTCGTTGGCAATACGAGGCACAACTGGTGTGGTTGCCACAAGCAGCTGATAGCCGTTCTGATGTAACAGACGCACAGCATTCTGCATATCTGCATCGGGCACATAGTCATCGCCGATATGGGTAAAATCGGTCTGGTAATACTCGGTGATTACCGGCTCCATCACTTCGCGAGGAATGCCGCTTGCTTTTGTAAAGCCGTCCCAGAATACTTCCAGATTGGTACGGCTGCCGTCGCTTACTTTCATCATTTCTGCACCGTAACCTACGCATTTTACCAGGTCTTTGCCTTTGCCCGGATAACGCTGTTCTAAAAAGATAACCATGCGTTTTAAATACTCGTTTTCAAATGCACTTTCTCCCATATTGAGCAGTGTGCCATCCATATCAAACAATACTGTTTTGATTGCCATGTTATACACCCCGTCTGATTTTAGTCCATAGATTTGATGGTTTTCCAGTCTATTATATCACAGATTTATTAGCACGCAATGAATCTTGTATATCCTTTTCTGGTTCTTTTCTTGTTTTTATGTTCACTATTATTAAAATTTTAGTACTTGACATTGCATAGTAGTTGGTATAACATATGCCTTGTAAGGAGGTGGTGTTTTTTGAATGCACAATTCAAAAAAGGCGTGCTGGAGATGGTCGTGCTGCTTTCCCTGGCCAGAAAAGATATGTACGGCTACGAAATCGTCAGCGAGGTTTCCAAAATTATTGAAGTGAATGAAGGTACCATTTATCCACTGTTAAAACGCTTAACCAACGAAAAATATTTTGAAACCTATCTGCGCGAATCTTCCGAAGGTCCACCACGAAAGTATTATCATCTCACCAAAGCCGGTGAAATGTATAAAGATCAGTTAAAAAATGAATGGCTCCAGTTTAACGAGAGCGTTATGACATTTATCAAGGAGTGTGATACCCCGTGACAAAAACAGAATTCCTCCGT
>DAISWV010000242.1:0-2693 GCA_036826195.1 Peptococcaceae bacterium
ACAGCGAAACGGAAATTCAGCACATCCTCAAAATGCTGTGTGGTCGCCGTCCCTCTGCCATACCGCATACCCATCATCCTGCGTAATTTTTGACAGCATCTCATACACATCATCAATGGCCTCTTCTTTTGTACGATAGCAGTTGTGCATGCTGATATGGTACATATCCATCCAGTCATTGACACAGGCTTTTGTCATAAAGGTCCATTTATCATCTTCGTTCTGGCCCAGGTACCAGTATACCTCTTCCCATTTTGGCCGGAAATACATTTTATCGTTATCGCCCATTTCTGCTTATTGCTCCTTTCTGCCAGTACGGACAGCATACAGTAAAATCCCCGCTGCTACTGCCACGTTCAGTGATTCCGCCTGCTGATACAGCGGAATTTTTACCATAATATCCCCTTCGGTTATAAGTTGTGGGCCGTTTGCCTCGTTGCTTACCACCAGGGCTGTTTTTTCAGGAAAGTGCATCTGATGATAATACTGCTCCGCCCGGATATCAGCGACTGCAAGCTGAAAGCCCCAGCGGTGCAAATCCTCCCACATAGCCTGGGCATCATCCATATGATACACCGGCAGACGGAATACAGCTCCCATAGTGGAACGCAGCGTTTTATCGTTGTATAAATCCACTGTGCCTTTTAAACAAATCATGGCCTCGGTATCGGATGCCAGCGCAGTACGCATAATGGTACCCAGATTACCTGGATCCTGCACACCGTCAATTACAACAACCTGGCGCATATCGGCTACGTCCTGCCAGTTCCACTGTTTTTGCATAGCAATGGCTGCAATGCCCTGCGGATTTACGGTGTTCAGTGCTTTTGCCAGCAGCCCCTCTTTTACCAGATACACCGGCACATCACCGGTAGAAAGCTGTTCCAGAAATACACGCTGTGCTTCATCTAACAGAATAACACGGGCAGCCTTGTTTTCCAGTGCTTCTTCAACAAAGCGCAGCCCTTCAGCTACAAATTCCCCATACTGCTGCCGGTACTTCTTCTGCTGTAATGCTTTACATCGCTTCAGCCACTGATTCTGCTCCGATTGAATGACTTCCACTTGTCTTGTCATAGGCTATCCTCTTTCGCTTATTATAAATTCACTTGCTATCCATTCGTTTCTGCAGGTTTTGCCTGCAGCTGCTCTAACAGATAAGATTTTTCATTTCGCGCCGGCTCTTCCAGCACCATCTGCAACAGGCGGTTTAATGCATCACCCACCTGACGGCCCTTATAACCAAGGCCTGTCAGATCCTTCCCGGATACGGCCAGCTGTTTTAAGGAACAACAGTCGCCTCGCTCTTCAATCTGTTTTAGCATATCTTCCATCTGTTCAAAGGCCTCCAGCCCCATCCGGGCTGTTTCTTCACTGTGCGCCCATACATCAGCCCGTTTGACAGCCAGCAGATTCCGCACACCGTCAAATCCGAGATCCGCTGCCGCTTTTCGCAGGCAGGTTTCATCGGCCATTAGCCGCCGCTCATGCTGGGCAATTAGCAGTTCCACCTGAGCAATAGTTTTTTTATCATAACGAAGCCGCTCCAGGATTTGCACCGCCAGTGCCGCACCAGCTTCACTGTGCCCTTCAAAAGTATCGATTTCTTCCATCTGCTTCCACACAAAGGGCTTGCCGATATCATGCAGCAGCATGGCAAGACGCAGCGGCACCGCCGGAGGCACAAGAGCAACAGCTTTTATAGAATGGGTGAAGATGTCATACTGATGCCGGCCGCCGTTTTGCGAAAAGCCCCAGGTATGACAGATCTCTGGCATAAAATACGGAAAACAGTCAAGCTGCGCAAGCGTCCGAAGACCGTACTCCGCCCAGGAGCTGGTCAGTATTTTATCAAACTCCACCTGTATCCGCTCGCGGGCAATGTTACGCAACAGATAACTGTATACTTTAATTGCCTTCTCCGTTTCTTCTTCAAACTGAAAATTTAAAACACAGGCAAAACGAACCGCTCGCATAATGCGCAGCCCGTCTTCCTGATAGCGGCTGGCTGCATCTCCTACACAGCGAATGATCCCGCGCTCTAAATCTCCTATACCATCAAAATAATCGATGACCCCTTCATCCGGATGATAGGCCAGCGCATTAATCGTAAAATCCCGACGGCTTAAATCCTCCTGCAGATTACTAGTAAAAAACACTTCTTTTGGGCGTCGATTATCTTCATATTCACCGTCAATCCGATAGGTGGTAATTTCCACAGGCATACCGCCCATAAGAACTGTTACTGTTCCATGCTGCAGCCCGGTCAGAATAACCTTATCATGCTGAAAAATCTTCAGCACCTCTTCCGGCAGCGCTTCAGTGCAGATATCCCAGTCTTTCGGTTCTTTGCCCAGAAGGCTGTCCCGTACACAGCCTCCAACTAAATACGCTTTTTTATCGTGTTGTGCAAAACGCTGCAAAATGGTTTCGCACTGCCACGGAATCGTTATATTGATATGTTTCATTGGCCATCACCTGCCGGTTATCATAATCAAGTCGATAACAATCGACTCTATCATTAACTACACAATCATGATTTACATAATCATTATCTTTATATCATAACAGGAAATGCTGAAAATAACAAATATAAAATCCTTTCAAGGATTCCTGAGCCGCTTCCACCAAAATTCCCTTTACATTTTCAAAAAAATCAGTTAGACTATTGGTAAATATTTATGCGGGAGCAT
>DAISWV010000243.1:0-2689 GCA_036826195.1 Peptococcaceae bacterium
GATTCTCGATAGCCAATCATCTCGTAATCCAGAGAAGCGTAACCTTTGGTCTGGGTTTTCAGCTGGTCAAAGAAATCGTACACGATTTCGCTCAGCGGCAGTTCATATTTGATATTTACACGAGTTTCGGTCATATATTCCATATTGGTGAATGTACCGCGTTTATCCTGTGCGATTTTCATAACTGCACCAACATAGTCGGTCGGCACCATGATGGATGCTGCCACATAAGGCTCCTCAATGAGCTGAATGCTGGACGGGTCCGGCATCTGCGCAGGGTTGTCAATCTGGAGCACAGTACCGTTAGTCTGGGTAATCTGATAAATTACGCTTGGCGCTGTGGTAATTAAGTCGATATCGTATTCACGTTCCAGACGTTCCTGAATGATTTCCATATGCAGTAACCCCAGGAACCCGCAGCGGAAGCCAAAGCCCAGTGCGGAGGATGTTTCCGCCTCAAACAGCAGGGAAGCATCGTTTAAACGCAGTTTTTCCAGCGCATCACGCAGCTCTGTATACTGGTTGTTTTCTACCGGATATAAACCGCAGTAAACCATTGGAGTTGCTTTGCGGTAACCATCTAATGGAGCTTCAGCCGGTGCATTGGCATCGGTGATGGTATCCCCTACCTCGGTATCGGTTACATTTTTAATGCTGGCTGCCACGTAGCCTACTTCGCCCGGCAGCAGCTGTTTTACCTGTTTCATAGATGGCGCAAATACACCCAGCTCGGTAACATCAAATTCCTTGCCGTTTGCCATCATGCGGATTTTCATATTATCGCGCAGCACACCGTCAACTACACGCACATACGATAATGCGCCGCGGTATGCATCGTACAGCGAGTCAAAAATCAGAGCCTGTAATGGTTTTTCGGTATCGCCCTGCGGAGCCGGTACTTTCTGTACAATGGCTTCCAGAATTTCTTTAATGCCGATACCTTCTTTTGCGGAGCACAGAATCGCTTCGCTGGCATCTAAACCAATAACATCTTCGATTTCCTGACGCACTCTCTCAGGGTCAGCACTTGGCAGGTCGATTTTATTGATAACCGGGATAATTTCCAGGTCATTTTCCAGTGCCAGATACACGTTAGCCAGTGTCTGTGCCTCGATGCCCTGCGCCGCATCCACTACCAGAATCGCACCTTCACAGGCCGCCAGACTGCGGGAAACCTCGTAGGTAAAGTCTACATGGCCCGGGGTGTCAATCAGGTTGATGATATATTCGTTGCCGTCATCTGCTTTATAGTTTAAACGTACTGTCTGTAATTTAATTGTAATACCGCGTTCCCGCTCCAGATCCATATTATCCAGCACCTGATCCACCATTTCGCGTTTGCTCAGTGCGCCGGTATATTCCAGAATACGGTCCGCCAGTGTCGATTTGCCGTGGTCAATATGGGCAATGATACAAAAGTTTCGGATTCGTTCCTGCATACTTGTTTATCCTCCTAAATTCGTTCTGCAATACACATCACCATATACGCAACCTGTGTATTCGCTGATCTGTACTGCAAAAACTGCATAATTTCGTAACTTATATTATATCGTTTTTTTGCGGCGACTTCAACAAAAACTGCAAGAAAAAACAGCCTGTAGATACAGGCTGTAAAGAATCTTTATTTTCTGATAATCAGGCATTTCTGAACCAGTTCCCCAAAAAAGAAATTCTTTAAAATATCTTCATTCAACTGACTGAATCGCATCTCTTTTTTATGCACTTTATGCAGTTTCCAGTCATCCCAGTCTACATCTTCTGCTTCTCTGGTGCGGGAAGATTTCAGTTTTGGGCGATAATCTCCCTTTTCCTCCTCAATCAGACCACCAAGCCAGATATTCCAGAGTTCCAGTTCATCCGTATCTGCTAACCGTTCCTGAATATACTGCAGTATCGTTTGTGCCCGTTCCTCGCTAAACTCCCAGCTCAGATATGCACAATATGTTTTTCTGGTATAAATATCATCCAGTATCCGGTCTTTCTCAAACGGAAGTATTGCCACTTCGCCATGATACATTGCCTCTCCTGCATCCAGTTTCGGCAAAGGCATATCACTGGCAATATATTGCAAAACACTCATAGATCCACCTCATATCAAAATCCGCTGGTATTATTTTCTTCCCATTTTTGCAATGCCTCTTTGCTGCTTTCATCCAGAACTTCAAATAGCGCACGGCCTGCAATACTCAAAAGAAAGGCTGTACCGGATGGCCATCCGCAGAGAACCAGAGCAAAACCAAAACTATATCCAATCCCAAAAGAAAAATCCGATACAAAAAATGCAAAAGTTCCAGCTAAAATAATCCAGAGAATAATCGGCAGTTTATTTTCAGCGGAACCTCTGGCTGCAGTAAAAAATACGATAGTCATAACAAATGCTGCGATCGGAGGATACACAATCCACTGAGCGAAATTGTATGTTTCAAAATCCTCTGTACCTTTTGGATACGGCTCAACAAATTGTATTGCCAGAAAAATCAGAATAACAGCCACATATAATACTATGTTTCGCTTATCTAATTGAATTTTCATATTCAGCACCTCACTTTTTAAAAAACGAAATACTGCTTTCACTTGTATTCTACTACAAGACAATACCACAAGCAAACCATATATTCCCACAAAAAACAGGAGCCCCTGTAAAAAGAGCTCCTGTCGGTGTTAATTTTTATGATTTGGTTTGCCAAAG
>DAISWV010000244.1:0-2686 GCA_036826195.1 Peptococcaceae bacterium
TTTTCAAAATACTGCATCAGCTCGGCTACGAGTGTACCATTGTTAGAAGCGGTGTTTACATATATCTCATTGATACCATTATACACCGTCGTTTCGGTTTCGGCAAGTGAACGCCGCACGTGGTAAGCTGAGTCCAACAAATTTCGACAATGGGGTGGATGGCTGGATCAGAATACTTTTTCTTGACAATGCGGAGCGTTTGTACTATACTGTACTATAATCATTTTTATATTGCTGGCGATGAAGGAGAAGAGTACGCGGTGCGGATGCATAAGCGAGCCGGGGGTGGTGTGAGCCCGGTGCAAAAGGCGGCGGAAGGGCACTCTGGAGCCGGATACACAAAGAGGGCATGGTGAAAATCGTGTCAATCAGGGTGGAACCGCGGGAATTGTATCTCTCGTCCCTGTCGAACAGACAGAGGCGGGAGTTTTTTATTTGCCCTGGCGGTTCGAAGATACAGAAACCGACAGAGAGGGATGCTCTCTGAATGATAATCAAGGAGTGAAATTGCAATGAACTTTCAGGAAATGATTTTAACATTGAACAAGTTCTGGGGTGAGCATGGCTGTGTAATTCTGCAGCCATACGACATTGAAAAAGGGGCCGGCACTATGAACCCTGCTACCTTCCTGCATGCGCTGGGGCCAGAACCATGGAACGTGGCATATATCGAACCATGCCGCCGTCCGGCTGACGGCCGTTACGGGGAAAACCCAAACCGTCTGCAGCACTATTATCAGTACCAGGTTATCTTAAAACCATCTCCAGATAATATTCAGGAATTATACCTGCAGAGTCTGGCGGCTTTAGGCATCAAAGCGGAAGAACACGATATCCGCTTTGTAGAAGATAACTGGGAATCCCCAACTCTGGGCGCATGGGGCCTGGGCTGGGAAGTATGGCTGGATGGTATGGAAGTAACCCAGTTTACCTATTTCCAGCAGTGCGGCGGTATTGACTGCAAACCGGTATGCGGTGAAATCACCTATGGTCTGGAACGTCTGGCAACCTTTATTCAGGGTGTAGACAGCGTTTATGATATCCAGTGGGTAGGCGATGTACAGTATCGCGATGTATTCCATCAGAACGAAGTGGATTATTCCGAATACAACTTCAAAGTGGCGGACACTGATATGCTGTTCACATTCTTTGATGCTTACGAAAAAGAAGCAATCCGTGTAGTGGAAGCCGGCCTGGTACAGCCTGCGTTTGACTATGTATTAAAATGCTCTCATACATTCAACCTGTTAGATGCCAGAGGGGCAATCAGTGTAACCGAACGTACCCATTACATTGCCCGTGTACGTAATATGGCTCGTCTGTGTGCGCAGGCTTATGTGGCACAGCGTGAATCTCTGGGCTACCCAATGGTAAAAGACCCTGCACTGCGTGCAAAACTCAATCTGGATCAGGCGAAGGAGGAAGAATAATGAGCGATCTGTTATTAGAAATCGGGCTGGAGGAAGTCCCTGCAAAATTTATGCCGCCTGCTTTAGCGGAGCTGAAACAGATGGCAGAAACCCAGTTAAACGAACAGCGTATCAGCTACGATGAAGTAGTTACCTATGGTACTCCTCGCCGTATTGCGCTGGTGGTAAAAAACATTGCGGATAAACAGCAGGATTTAGAAGAAGAAGCAAAAGGCCCTGCTGTAAAAGCTGCCTATGATGCGGATGGCAATCCTACTAAAGCGGCTATGGGCTTTGCCCGCGGCCAGGGTGTGGATGTGGCTGACTTATACCAGAAAGAAGTAAACGGCGGCTTATATGTATTTGCTACCAAAAAAGCTGCCGGGGTTCCTACCTCTGAAGTGCTGCCGGAGCTGCTGCCTCAGTTTGTAACAGGGATTCACTTCCCAAAACCAATGAGATGGGGCTTTACCGAACTGCGCTATGCTCGTCCAATCCGCTGGATTGTGGCTCTGCACGGCGATAAAGTGGTTCCATTCAGTCTGGAAGATATCACAAGCGGCAATGTATCCCGCGGCCATCGTTATTTAGGCACTGATCATCTGGTAATTCCATGTGCGGAAGATTACCTGGCTGTAATGGAAAAAGATTTCGTTATCGCAGACCAGAACAGACGTCAGGCTATGATTTTAGAACAGATTCAGAAACTGGCTGACGATGTGGAAGGCACTGTTCAGATTGATGAAGATCTGTTAGAAGAAGTATTATATCTGGTTGAATATCCAACTGCTCTGATGGGGAACTTCAACCCTGCTTACCTGATGATTCCGGAAGAGCTGGTTATCACTCCAATGAAAGAGCATCAGCGTTACTTCCCTGTATTAAAAGGCCATCATCTGCTGCCGAAATTTGTGACTGTGCGCAATGGCGGTGCAGAACATCTGGAAATCGTACAGGCCGGCAACGAAAAAGTATTAGAAGCCCGTTTAGCCGATGCGAAATTCTTCTACGATGAAGACTTAAAAATCAACCTGGCTGATAACGTAGAAAAACTGAAAACCATCGTATTCCAGGAAAAACTGGGTACCATTTATGAAAAAATGCAGCGTGTGCAGAAAGGCACTGCTGTTATCTCCGACCTGTTATTATTAGGTGAGGATGTAAAAGAACGCGCTATGCGTGCCGCATTCCTGGCAAAAGCAGACCTGGTAAGTAACGTAGTATATGAATTCCCTGAACTGCAGGGTATTATGGGTTACAAATACGCTTACGCACAG
>DAISWV010000245.1:0-2636 GCA_036826195.1 Peptococcaceae bacterium
GACCAGGTTAAAAAATGCATTGAATCCTTCATCTACGGGGTAAATACCCCAAGCCGCTGGGGGACACAGGCACCATTCTCCAACATTACTCTGGACTGGGTGGTTCCTCCGGACTTAGCAGAGCAGTATGCCATTGTTGGCGGCAAAGAGATGGACTTTAAATATAAAGACTGTAAAGCGGAAATGGACATCATCAACAAAGCCTTTATTGAAATTATGATTGAGGGCGATGCCAATGGCCGCGGGTTCCAGTATCCAATTCCAACCTACTCTATCACAAGAGATTTTGACTGGTCCGATACCGAGAACAATCGTCTGTTATTTGAAATGACATCCAAATACGGGACACCATATTTCTCCAATTATATCAACAGTGATATGGAGCCAAGCGATGTACGCAGTATGTGCTGCCGTCTGCGTCTGGATTTACGTGAACTGCGCAAAAAATCCGGTGGTTTCTTTGGTTCCGGGGAAAGTACAGGCTCGGTTGGGGTAGTAACCATCAATATGCCTCGTATTGCTTACCTGGCAAGTGATGAAGCAGATTTTTACCGTCGTCTGGATCGCTTAATGGATATTGCGGCACGTTCTTTAAAAATCAAACGTACCGAGATTACCAAGCTGCTGGATGAAGGTTTATATCCATATACCAAACGTTATTTAGGCAGTTTTGACAGTCATTTCTCCACCATTGGTCTGGTAGGGATGAACGAAGCCTGCTTAAATGCAAACTGGATTCGTGCGGACTTAACGACCGAAAAAGCATCGACCTTTGCCAAAGAAGTGCTGAATCATATGCGTAATCGATTATCTGATTATCAGGAAGAGTATGGCGATTTATACAATCTGGAAGCAACTCCGGCTGAATCGACATCTTATCGTCTGGCAAAACACGATGTTAAACAGTATCCGGATATCATCACAGCTTCCGAGCCAAACGATACACCATATTACACCAACAGCTCGCACTTACCGGTTGGCTATACCGAAGATATTTTCACAGCGCTGGATTTACAGGATGAGCTGCATACCTTATATACATCGGGGACCGTATTCCATGCATTCCTTGGCGAAAAACTGCCTGACTGGAAAGCAGCCGCATCTCTGGTGCGTAAGATTGCAGAAAACTACACGCTGCCGTATTATACGCTGTCGCCGACCTATTCCATCTGTAAAGAGCATGGTTATATTGCAGGCGAAGTTTATACCTGTCCGGAATGCGGTGCAAAAACAGAAGTATACAGCCGTATTACAGGGTACTATCGTCCGGTACAGAACTGGAACGACGGGAAAAGCAAAGAGTTTAAAGACCGTAAAGTATATAACATTGAAAACTCTGTGCTGAAACGCTCTCATGAGGATCATGCTATGGAATTAAAACAGCCGGAACTGCAGCCTCATACTGAAACAGTTCAAACCGAAGCAATTGCTTCTGATGGACAGAAGGAAATTATTCTGGTGACCACTCGCACCTGTCCAAACTGTAAAATGGCGGCTAAAGTGCTGAGCGATGCCGGGGTTGCATTTAAAACGGTATTAGCAGAAGAAAACGCGGATTTGGTAAGACAGTATGTGATTATGCAGGCTCCAACACTGCTCGTGAATGACGGCGAAACGGTAAAAAAATACACCGCAATGCCGGAAATCCATCAGTTTATTGCGCAGAAAGCGTGATGACATGGTGACATGGCAAGCGTTAACTTGTATGGTTGCATTTGCAACATTGGTAAGTTCAACCATTTTGGGGATTCTCAATATTGTCATAGCATTGAATAAAAAATAAAATGTTAAGATTTGTAAAAGGCTGCAAAAAGTAATTGCAGCCTTTTTTATTTTGCAGTATAATAGACAGGTTGACAGCATGCAAAAAGCTGCAGGACAGGGCTTCATCATACTATATAACTCTGCCGGTTGTAACTTGAAAGGCATGTGAAATAAATAAAAGATAAGAGGAGTGACGTTATGCGTTGGCCAAAAGTGATTACACTGGTTGCAACAATTTTAATTGTTGTGCTGGGCGCAGGGATTTTATTCCCGATTTACGGTAACAATGCTGTATTAGGGCTTGACCTGCAGGGCGGCGTAATGGTGCGTTTAGAAGCGCCGGAAGGCACCACCAGTGAAGAAATGGAAGCAGCAAAAACTGTAATTGAAAACCGTATCAATGCCCTTGGTGTGGCAGAACCGGAAGTACGTTTAGAAGGGGATACCCGTATCTCGGTAGAACTTCCGGGTGTAGAAGATGCCGAGGAGGCGGTACGTGTTATCGGTACCACTGCAAAACTGCAGTTTGTACGCTATGATAACGGAGAAGTCATTGTAGAGGGCGGTCAGCTGAAAAATGCAAGCGCCTATGTAAATCAGGAAGCGCTTCAGGCGCACGATATGTACGGGGTATCTCTGGAATTTAACAACGAAGGTACCAAAGCGTTTGCAGATGCAACTGCTGATCTGGTAAATACCTACGGCACAGAAGAAAGCTCTCGTGAAATGCGTATTATTGCCATTATTCTGGATGATCAGATTATTTCTGCACCTGCAGTAGAGGCATCGATTCCAAACGGCAAAGCGCAGATTTCCGGCAGCTTTGCAACCTATGAAGAAGCAAAGAGCCTGGCTATGATGCTGCAGGGCGG
>DAISWV010000246.1:0-2620 GCA_036826195.1 Peptococcaceae bacterium
GGGGCGTTTCACATGAAAAACGAATTCAGTGGAAAACTGGTTGCGTTAACAAATCTGCAGACAGAACTGGAAGCCACTATGTTAATGGATATTCTGCAGCAGGAGGGGATATCGGTACTGACCAAAGAAGCAGGCAGTGGCGGCTACATGAAAATTTATATGGGCTATTCAATTTATGGTGAAACTCTGTATGTGTATGATTACGATTATCCAAGAGCCAGAGAGATTATGCTGGCGCTGCAGCAGGGCAGTGAAGAAGCGATTCATATGGAACAGGCAGCACAGGATGAAGTGTTTGCCGATGCCGATGATTTTGACCAGCATGAAGTGGAATTGATTGAACAAAGAGAAGAAGAAGCCGGTATTCCAAAAAGAAATTCTCCAATTACTCTGATTGCAGTGATTCTGCTGGCTCTATTTTTGTTTACTATTTTGCGATAATATAGATTGCGAATGTTTCACGTGGAACAATTGATTTTGAGATTCGTTTTCAAAATGTTTCACGTGAAACATTTTTATTTTATGATCACTTACAAGACCGGATATGCAGTTTCGATGTCATTCCTCTTACTGTTTAATGCTGGCCATCTCCTTGATTGTCTGTCTTAGTAAGACTTCGTCTTCCACGACGGAGACAATCGGCGTCAATGTTCAGCGTAAACAGAATTCGCGAATGTCATCTCAATCTGCATACACGGTCTTGTTTTATATGAAATTGAAGTGACCCTAAAAATTTGCTAATGTTTCACGTGAAACATTTTTTTGCATTGTCTGCTGGGAACTTTTTGTCGATTACAGGAAAATCGGCTTTGTATTTTTGCGTTTAACGGTCGAACGATACAATAGACATAATAATAGTCGCAAAACCGATTGTAACCGCTTAAATCGGAAAATACAGCGAATTTGAGATTTTACACAAAATTTTACGCTTTTCTATATTCATTTTTATGATTTTCCTTTATAATATAGCTAAAATGAAATTCAAAATGTTTCACGTGAAACAATTGCAATATAAAATAGAGAGGAGCAAACACAATGGGGAAAACAATTGTAATTGCTAATCAGAAGGGCGGCGTTGCCAAAACAACCACCTCGGTAAACCTGGCGGCCTGTCTGGCTCATTATAAAAAGAAAGTACTGCTCATTGATTTAGACCCGCAGGGCAATGCCAGCAGCGGGCTTGGTATTAATAAAAATGCTCTGGAGCATTCCAGTTATGATGTGCTGGTGAATTTTGTGCCAGTGGATAAAATCACAGTGGAAGTAAGTAAAAAACTGCATGTTCTGCCTGCGAAAGTAGAACTGGCAGGTGCAGAGATGGAGCTTGTTGCAGCAATCTCACGTGAAAACCGGCTCAAAAATGCGCTGGAGGATGTAAAAGATCATTACGATTACATCATTATTGATACACCTCCGTCTTTAGGGCTGCTCACATTAAATGCGCTGACTGCTGCGGATACCTTCCTTGTACCGATTCAGTGTGAATACTATGCGCTGGAAGGCTTAAGCCAGTTGCTGAGCACCATCAAACTGGTGCAGAAAAACCTGAATCCAGGTTTGCAGATGGAGGGCATTCTGCTCACTATGTTTGATAATCGCACAAATTTAAGCAATCAGGTAGTGGCCGATGTGCGTGAAAACTTTAAAGATAAAGTGTTTAAAACCGTAATTCCACGTAATGTACGACTCAGTGAGGCGCCAAGCTTCGGGCAGTCTATTCTGGATTATGATGCAAAATCCAAAGGGGCAGAGACGTATCTGGCACTGGCGAAGGAGGTAATCAAGCATGGCTAAGGCAAAAGGCGGTTTAGGCCGCGGTTTAGGCGCATTGCTGCCGGAATATGAAGAAATTATTGATACACACAGCAATCAGGGTGGTATTGTGGAGCTGGAGCTGGAAAAGATTTTTCCAAATCCGGATCAGCCGCGTAAACATTTTGATGAAGATAAACTGATTGATCTGGCCGAATCCATTAAAGAGCACGGTGTGCTGCAGCCGATTATTGTGACACCGCGTGATGATAAATATATGATTATTGCTGGTGAGCGCCGGTTCCGGGCTACAAACCGTGCAGGCTTAAAAACCATTCCAGCGCTGATTCGCGAGCTGGACGATGAAAAAATTATGGAGCTGGCGTTAATCGAAAACGTACAGCGTGATGATTTGAATCCAATCGAAGAAGCACGTGCTTATGAATTACTGCAGACTCGTTACGGCTACACACAGGATAAACTGGCAAAACGTATGGGTAAAAGCCGCAGTGCTATCGCCAACTCTACTCGTTTGTTAGGGCTTCCGGAAGATGTACAGCAGCTTGTGCAGGATGGCAAGTTAAGTGTTGGCCATGTGCGCCCAATGCTCAGCATTAATATTCCGGAATGGCAGAGTGTTTTTGCACAGGAAGTATACCAGAGCGGATTGTCGGTGCGTGACGTTGAGAAAATGGTTAAAAAAGCTATTGATGAAGGCCATATAACCTGGGAAACCGAAGAAGTGCTCTTCCAGGCACCGCAGAAATATAAAAAACTGCCTTCCGAGCTGCGCGTATTGCAGGATCAGCTGGCAGAACGGTTAAGCACCAAGGTCAACATCAAGAAAAATCGCGACGGCAGCGGCAAA
>DAISWV010000247.1:0-2612 GCA_036826195.1 Peptococcaceae bacterium
ATTGCGGCAACTGCGGTCATGTATATGAAGGCGACGAAGCTCCAGAAGTTTGCCCGGTATGTGCACATCCAAAAGCTTACTTCAGAATCAAAGCTGAAAACTATTAATAGAAATACAGGTACCGTAAGGGTGCATATGTAGGGGCGGATGACCACATCCGCCCTTTTATAATGCCGTTTTCTGACCTTTGGTTAGCGGGTCGATGAGGTCATCGACCCCTACAAATTAAAATACAGAAATTGATATTTGTTACTGCCTTGCATATTGATAAATTGAATAAATTTTCCTCCGCCTGTCCATACTACTCACAAATGCAGACATGAAAAAACTGCTGCAATATTCTCAATTACCAGCACATGGCTGTGTATTTTTGCAGCATCGGGTTATGCTAACAGGAAGGAAGTGTGGGCAGATGATTCGTTGTCCTTACTGCCAGAGTACCACCGTGGGACGGATTGGTACCGGTCAGTACTACTGCTGGAGCTGTTATTACGAATTTACAGTGCGTAAGCAGGGTGTGCAGTGTTACCGCATTGTAGAAGACGGCTCCCTGACAGAAGTGAAAGATATCAATCTGTAAAGACAGGAGGAATGAGTATGGATATGAACAGGAATACCAGAAAAATGCGCCGTATGATGAAAATGGCCGGTAAAAAAGTAGAACGGATCTGGGAAAAAATGCTGGGTCGGTAAATGAAGCGTATAGAAAAACTGCTGTCGAAGTGAGACAGCAGTTTTATTTTTAACAAGTATGTTTCAGTTTATAATATAGAATCACCATATCCCCTGCCGTACCTTTTTACAAATCCGTATTCCAGCGGATAATGTCAATAACAGCAGTAAAGCAGCGCAGGGAAACAGCCAGAGTGGATATTGAAATACCGGATTTATTGGCAGGGTGTCAGGCTGGATGGTATGGGCGGACAACATCCCTGGAAACAGTACAATCAGCATTGGAAGATACAGTGCAGCCAAAAGGCCTTGTATTGGGCGGCATAGGCAGTAAAGCCGGGAGGAAATATTCTGTTCGGCTAAAATACTGCTGACCTGTGCCTGGATAGATAAGCCGCTCCAGCCCAGAATAAAACTTATAATCATTAGTTGTTCCAAAAGCGCAGCCGGGCACTGGGATGCAGCCTGGGCACCTAGAGTCATTTCGAACAGCCCTGCGCTTAGGGCGGTGGATAGCTGCGGTGTTATCTGCAAAACGGTGAGAACACCGGAAAAAAATCGATCCAGAAGAAATAAAAAACCGGAAGCCTGCAGAAGCGATAATACAACAGAAAACAACAGCACAAATCCTCCTATTTTTACAATGCTGTCGATTCCTTTCTGCACAGCCTGACCGAGCATGGCGCCGACTGGCTGCTGATGTGATATTTGATATTGCCGCATTTCCAAGAGGGCAGTACGAAACAGATGCCTGGTCTGGATGGCGGTGTGCTCTGATGGAGCAAGAAAACGGAGCAGAATACCGATCGTCAGGTTGGCCAGATAATGGGCAGCCAGCAGTAAAATGCCAAGTTCCGGCCGGTGCAGCATGGAGACAGGAACAGAAATCAGCAGAAACAAAGGGCTGGAATTATTGGTGAATGCGGCAAGCCGTGCGGCTTCCTGGGCAGTGCAGAGATTCTGTTCTTTTAACGATGCAGTAAGGACGGCTCCCATTGGAAAGCCGGATGTAAAACCCAGGGCCAGTGCAAATCCGGCTTCACCGGGAAGACGAAACACCGGGCGCATAACAGGCTCTAATATGATGCCTAAGAATCGAACAAACCCCAGGGATAATAATAAATCAGCAGCAATAAAAAAGGGCAGCAGCGATGGCAGCAGATGAACCGACCATGTGGAAAGTCCGCGGCATGCGCCTTCGTAAGCGGCCTGGGGATACAAAAGCATCAATATTGTTACGGATAATATGAAAGGCATGAAAAAAAGCTCAGAGAATCGTTTCATAACAATCACCTGAGCTTATGATATGCATAGTAAACAGAGTTTAGACCTTCACCGGCATTTGCAGCAAATCGATAGCGGCGTTTGGCCGCACGGATACCGGGTATCCAGTCATGTGAATTGCCGTCGCACGGTAATCTAAAGCCAGCATGCGCTGAGCTTCGCTGTTTAACAGTCCGCGCTGGCGGGCCGGACGTGTAATAACCGGCAGCTGTGCCGTTTTTTTCATTTCTTTTAAAAGCTTCTGCCCGGTTTCGTTAAAGCCGAGTATCCGGATATACTGCGGCGCAGTAAAATTCATATCCTGCTTCATGTTTAAAAGCAGATGACAAAGCGTACGCTGGATGCGTGTGTAGGTGTAACGTCTGGATTTAATAGCAGTGCATAAATCGTCCAGTGTTTCTGTCTGGAAAGCGGCATCATACATACGGTGCTCCAGCCCTTCGCTGATTTCCAGAATCTCGGAGAGTTCTTCCGGTGTGCTGCGGCGCAGCAGGGTAAAAATGGCCAAGGCAAAAGATTCCATCTGGATTGGGGTACAGCCTTTTTGCATCTGTCTGCGGATAATTGTAGCAACAGGTGCAGGCACCTGCTGTACCCAGCCGGAATTCTGCTGTGCAAACAGCCGGCGAATAGCGGATGCGCTTGCAAAGGCAGCG